>JAUCGI010000059.1:20469-28828 GCA_030378035.1 Desulfobacterales bacterium HSG2 | reverse complement strand
GTTTTACTGAAAAGCAGACCTTCTGCGCGGCGCAAACAATTTGGAAAATTGTTTTTACTGAAAAGCAGACCTTCTGCGCGGCGCAAACAATTTGGAAAATTGTTTTACTGAAAAGCAGACCTTCTGCTCGGCACACAATTTGGAAAATTGTTTTACTGAAAAGCAGACCTTCTGCGCGGCGCAAGCAATTTGGAAAATTGTTTTACTGAAAAGCAGACCTTCTGCGCGGCGCAAACAATTTGGAAAATTGTTTTACTGAAAAGCAGACCTTCTGCGCGGCGCAAACAATTTGGAAAATTGTTTTACTGAAAAGCAGACCTTCTGCGCGGCGCACAATTTGGAAAATTGTTTTACTGAAAAAGCAGACCTTCTGCGCGGCACACAATTTGGAAAATTGTTTTACTGAAGATCACCCAATCCCATGAGTTTGGCTGCCTGATGCAGGATTTGGCTTCAGTCGGGAGATATCCCCAAATCTCTCAGTTTTTCGGCCAGACGCTCCGCTCTTTTCTCAGCTCTTTCCCGCTCATTTTCGGCTCTTTCCCGCTCATTTTCGGCTTTTTTCCGCTCATTTTCGGCTCGGAGACGCTCGTTCCGGGCGGCCAGTTTCGACTGGGTATTGTCGAAAAGCATCTCATCGGTGACCGCGTCAGTGAAGACCAGACGCTGTCCCACGGCCCTCACCGTGACTCCCATTTCCGGCAGTGTCAGCAGGCCCTCGGCATCCGGCGGTATCCTGACATCCCGGTTCCCCTTTTTCTGCCACAGATGCAGCAGGAACTTCTCGCGGACCCGGTTTCCCGGGGTTATCGCGTCTATGGCGAGATACGTCGGGATTCCCAGACCCGTGTAAAGCGGAATGTTGCTCTCCAGATCCTTCAGACGGCTCTTCTGGGATGTGATTTCGGCCACCCACAGGGGCGGCGGCTCCGTATCCAGATCGTAAGCCGAGGGCGCGGGGAACCGGAAGGGCATCAGCAGCAGATCCGGAGCGACGCGTTTCTTTGTTCCCTCCGCATCCCGGTAAAGCATGAATGTGTCTATAAGCAGCATCAGTCCCCGTTTCGCGAGGACATCCCGCAACACCTCCATTATATAAGCCAGCAACTGGCCGCGGGGTCCTCCGGCGGGCGTCAGTTCCTCCTCTGTCTGGTAGGCATAGGGATTCGTGTCCCAGTCCCGGGTGACATGGTCCGGAATCCACGCGGGACGGTCGGCCGCAAGATCGGATTCCGGCATTTTCAAAGCCGTACTCATAATCACACCTCTGCTTTGTTATGATTAATCTTACAAATTACACCCGCGGGACAGCTTTGTCAAGGGAAAAAATTACGGCCTAATCCCCTTCTTTCGGCACATTTAACTGGTAACTGGAAAATTTTCAAAGAGCACACCCAATCCCCCTTTCTTATGTGCAATCCTTGTAGTTACCGTTATGCGGCCTTCCAGCACATTCAACCGATTTCCAAAGAGCACCCAATCCTTAACGCGGCCTTCGGCACATTTAACTGGTTTCCAAAGAGCACCTCTTCTTATGCGTAATCCTTGTTACAAATGACATGACAAACAATTTTGCAAAAATTATTTTACCGGAGAGTTTCCAAACAATTTGCAAAATTGTTTTACTGAAGAGAACCTTGCCAATCCCCGCGATCTCGGGTGGACTGATTGGTTCGGATTAAACCCGCCCGGTCGGATTGACAAATCCGAACCGCCCTGACGGGGATTTGCCAATCCCCGTAAGCCTGGCTGCCTGATGTGGGGGATTTGGCCTCAGTCGGGAGATATCCCCAAAGCTCTCAGTTTTTCGGCCAGACGCTCCGCTCTTTTTTCAGCCAATTCCGCTTTTTTCCGCTCATTTTCCGCTTTTTTCCGCTCATTTTCCGCTTTTTTCCGCTCATTTTCCGCTTTTTTCCGCTCATTTTCCGCTTTTTCCCGCTCATTTTCCGCTTTTTCCCGCTCATTTTCGGCTCGGAGACGCTCGTTCCGGGCGGCCAGTTTCGACTGGGTGTTGTCGAAAAGCATCTCACCGGTGACCGCGTCAGTGAAGAGCAGACGCTGTCCCACGGCCCTCACCGTGACTCCCATTTCCGGCAGTGTCAGCAGGCCCTCGGCATCCGGCGGTATCCTGACATCCCGGTTCCCCCTTCTCTGCCACAGATGCAGCAGGAACTTCTTGCGGACCCGGTTTCCCGGGGTTATCGCGTCTATGGCGAGATACGTCGGAATTCCCAGACCCGTGTAAAGCGAAATGTTGCTCTCCAGATCCTTCAGACGGCTCTTCTGGGATGTGATTTCGGCCACCCACAGGGGCGGCGGCTCCGTATCCAGATCGTAAGCCGAAGGCGCGGGGTACCGGAAGGGCATCAGCAGCAGATCCGGAGCGACGCGTTTCTTTTTCCCCTTCGCATCCCGGTAAAGCATGAATGTATCCATAAGCAGCATCAGTCCCCGTTTCGCGAGGACATCCCGCAACACTTCCATTATATAAGCCAGCAACTGGCCATGGGGGCCTCCGGCGGGCATCAGTTCCTCCTCTGTCTGGTAGGCGTAGGGATTCGTGTCCCAGTCCCGGGTGACATGGTCCGGAATCCACGCTGGACGGTCGCCCGCAAGATCGGATTCCGGCATTTTCAAAGCCGTACTCATAATCACACCTCTGCTTTGTTATGATTAATCTTACAAAACTACACCCGCGGGACAGCTTTGTCAAGGGAAAAAATTACGGCCCAATCCCCTTCTTTCGGCACATTTAACTGGTAACTGAAAAATTTTCAAAGAGCACACCCAATCCCCCTTTCTACTAAGAAAACAATTCATATGTCGCATGTTAAAAATATGCCCCGCAGTTTTCTTTCAGGGTAAGAACTGACCTGAAAGTCAGAGGGGGAGCTTATGTGCAATCCTTGTAGTTACCGTTATGCGGCCTTCCAGCACATTCAACCGATTTCCAAAGAGCGCGCCAATCCTTCTTATGTGTAATCCAATCCCCTTTCTTATGTGCAATCCTTGTAGTTACCGTTATGCGGCCTTCGGCACATTTAACTGGTAACTGAAAAATTTTCAAAGAGCACCCAATCCCCTTTCTTATGTGCAATCCTTGTAGTTACCGTTATGCGGCCTTCGGCACATTTAACTGGTAACTGAAAAATTTTCAAAGAGCACACCCAATCCCCTTTCTTATGTGCAATCCTTGTAGTTACCGTTATGCGGCCTTCCAGCACATTCAACCGATTTCCAAAGAGCGCGCCAATCCTTCTTATGTCAAAAAATATGCCCCGCGATTTTCTTTCAGGGTAGGAACTGACCTGAAAGTCAGAGGGGGAGCTTATGGTGCAGTCCTTGCGGTTCTTTGCAACGCGAGAGAAACTGATTTTAAGTTGCAAGTTTAAAATGTAATGCCCGAACTTAAAACTTCCCGGAATGACAGATTTGAATCAGTCCGCTTCTATTCCCAACTCTCTGAGCATTGCTGCCAGTTTTTCAGCCCGCTGACGTTCTTTTTCGGTCTCCTGACGTTCTTCCCGGGCCTGCTGCTCCGCTATTTCAGCCCGCTGACGTTCTTTTTCAGTCTCCTGACGTTCTTCCCGGGCCCGCTGACGTTCTGTTTCAGCCCGATGACGTTCTGTTTCAGCCCTCTGACGTTCTGTTTCGGCCCTCTGACGTTCCTGCCGAACCTGTTTTTCCGCTTTTTCCCTGTCCCGCCTCTCCCTCTGATACGCTTTGCGGACAAAGGAGCGATAAACCGGATCCTCGGCCATCTTATCCCAGGAGGGCCGGGTGTACAGGTCCTCCTCGCGGAACTGAAATCCCGGAAGCACCCGGGAGCGGATGACGCCGTCCGGATTCGGCATGATCGGCGTGTAGGCCCCGCCGCTGAGGTGGTAAAAGGCGGTCTCCCGTCCCTTCCGGTCCAGGATGAAATACTCCCTCACACCGGAGCGGCAGTACTCGGTCTTCTTTGTCACCGTGTCCCGCGTGACCATATCCGGGCTCGAGTCTGAGAGGAACTCGAAGCATATGTCGAAGATTCCCCCGTAGCTGCGGTCAAACGGATCCATCCGAACCGGATTGGAGTTCAGAATCACCGCGAGGTCCGGCCTCCGCACAGAGGCATTTCTCGGAATGGCCAGCCTGAAACCGACCTCCATCCCCATCATCTCACCAATCGGACATGTCTCGAAATACTCCCTCAGCAGGCAGTAAAACCAGTCATGCATCCGAAAAGTCTCCTTGTCACCCACGGGCCTCTCCTCCAGCATGCCGTTGTTCCACTCGTACACCCGGTCCGGCATCTCGTAATATGTTTCCCAGTATTCCGCCTCCGACACGCGCAGCCCCTCCGCCGAAAACGGAAATTTCCCGGTCTCCCCACAAATTTCTGCCTGATGCAATGTTCCCATATCCACCGCCTTCGGACTTCCGACGGAAGTCCTGTTTCAGATAACCAACGAATACGCTGTTTAACTTACACCCGGATTATCCGGCCGTCAAGTTTCAAGTTTTAAGGAACCAGTCCCAAAGAACACACAGATCCCTTTCTGCTAAGAAAGTGAATCCACACGCTGAAATATGTCAGCGCGTTAAAAAATGCCACTTTCTTTCAGGGTAAGAACTGATCTGAAAGGCAATCCCTCTTCTGGGATGTGATTTCGGCCACCCACAGGGGCGGCGGCTCCGTATCCAGATCGTAAGCCGAAGGCGCGGGGGACCGGAAGGGCATCAGCAGCAGATCCGGAGCGACGCGTTTCTTTTTCCCCTTCGCATCCCGGTAAAGCATGAATGTATCCATAAGCAGCATCAGTCCCCGGTTCGCGAGGACATCCCGCAACACCTCCATTACATAAGCCAGCAACTGGCCGCGGGGTCCTCCGGCGGGCGTCAGTTCCTCCTCTGTCTGGTAGGGATTCGTGTCCCAGTCCCGGGTGACATGGTTCGGAATCCACGCGGGACGGTCGCCCGCAAGATCAGATTCCGGCATTTTCAAAGCCGTACTCATAATCACACCCCTGCTTTGTTATGTTTAATCTTACAAAATTACACCCGCGGGACAGCTTTGTCAAGGGCCTAATCCCCTTCTTTCGGCACATTTAACTGGTAACTGAAAAATTTTCAAAGAGCACACCCAATCCCTTTACCATGAAAATAGATTTTCATCACCGGGGTGAAAATTTTTTTTCATGGAAGTTTCTTATGTGCAATCCTTGTAGTTACCGTTATGCGGCCTTCGGCACATTTAACTGGTAACTGAAAAATTTTCAAAGAGCACACCAATCCCCTTTCTACTAAGAAAGTAAATCCATACGCTGAAATATGTCAGCGCGCTAAAAAATGCCACTTTCTTTCAGGAAAGAACTGACCTGAAAGGCAGAGGGGAGCTTATGTGCAATCCTTGTAGTTACCGTTATGCGGCCCGGTCTGGACTGACAAACAATTTGCAAAATTGTTTTACTACAAACATGTCGGCCTTAACCCTTAACCCTTAAACCCTTAAAACTTAACCTTCCTCCTAAACTCCTCAGTAACCGCATCCACATCCTCCAACGTAGCAATCACCCGCGGGGTGATAAGGATAATCAGTTCTGTTTTATCTATGGATTCTGATTTTTTTCCAAACAGATACTGCATAGCAGGAATGCCCCCCAGACAGGGGAGACCGGAAAACCCTCTGTTCTCCGTCTGCTGGATCATCCCGCCGATCACAATTGTCTGGCCATGTTTGACAGTGAGTGAGGTGTTGACGCTCCTTTTGAAAAAAGCCGGCTGGGTACCGGTTCCCACCTGCACCGGATCTTCTAATTGATTGCTGACCTCCTGGTTTATATCCATACTCACCAAGCCGAACTCATTAATATGCGGTGTCACGGACAGAATCACACCCGTGTTCCTGTACTGAATGTTCGTTTCAATAACATTTGAATCATCCTTATTATATATGGCGCTGGCCACAGGCACTTCGGTGGATATATCTATCTTGGCCTCTTTGTTGTCAGAAGCAAGGACAGAGGGCGCGGAAAGAATATTGATCTTTTTGTCCGTGGCTAAAGCTGTAAGTGCGGCCTCCCATCTGGCGGTCTGACCGATCAGGTATTTCAGACCGGCAACCCCTATCTTAGCCTCCAAAGTTGAAGTGTCCGGCCGTCCCGACCCTTTGAAATAACTCCATTCAACACCCAACTCGGTCTTTGTATCCAGTTTGATTTCAGCAATGGTCACTTCAATCAGAACCTGCCGGGGGAGCACATCCAACCGCTTCAATATATTCTCAATGATCTGATAGTCTCTGAGAGTCGCCTCAATAATCAGGGCATTCCTGACCTCATCCGGAGTAATCCTGATTTCCCCCTTTAACGTCCCTGAACCACTCTGCGCCCCTGATCTTTCGATCCCTGTCGTTCTTACCACCTTTTCAGGTACACTTTTCGGTACAGCAGATCCAAAAGCTGCCTGAAATGCCGATCTCCCAGGCTTTTTTTCATCAGCCTGCACATTAGCGGTCCCTTTTTTCACCCGCCTCTCCTTTGCAGACGGAACCTCTGAAAAGACGCTGTTCAAAAGTTCAGCCAGTTCGGCAGCTTCCCCGTTTTTGACAGAATAGACATAAATCCTCGGCTCAATATCATGACCCGGAAGATCAATCTGCCGAATAAGCTCCTCAATCTTATCAAAAAGGTACGGGACCGAACTGATAACGATCAGAATGTTGAGACGCTCAATAGATATGCATTTCACATCCCCTTTTTCGGCACCGTAAGACGCGATAATATCGGTAATCGTCTTTGCCATATCCTCGGCATCCGAATACTCGAGACGGTAAATCCTGTGGTTCACCTTTTCAAAAAGATTCACATCAAAAGTTTCGATCAGCCTCAGTGCTTTCAGAATATTGATATTTTTATCAACCAGCAGCAGGGTGTTTGAATCTTCGTGGGAGACAATGGTTCCGGCCGCGGAGATGAAAGGGGTCAGAAGTTTTGTAATCTCCTGAACCGAAATGAATTTCAGCGGGATGATCTGGATGATGATTCTTTCCCCGGGCGGGATATCTTCCGAATCTCCGAACCGGGAAGCAATCGGCATTCGCGGTGCTTCTTTGAGACTGACAATTTTGTAAAGGCTATCCTCTTTTATGGCAGTCAGGCCGTTTGCCTCGAGTATCTGAAAGAAAACAGGGAAAAGATCCGATTTTCTCAGTTTGCCTGCGGTGTGAATGGTCACCGTGCCATTAACATTTGAGTCAACAATATAATTGATACTTAAAAGTTCTGCCAAATTTCTGATCACATCCTGAAGATCGGCATTATCAAAATTCAGGACAATCTGGCCGGCCTGGGATGGGTCGGTCCGAGATCTGCGTCTGTCTCTTTTCGGTCTCTTCCTGACCCTGGCAGCAGGCCGAACAACCTTTTTATCCTTCGACACAGGCGGTTTCATCCGCGGCTCCGCCTCTTCAGTGTGTGCCAAAGCCGGTATGTCCTGGGTATGGAAAGGCGCTTCTGATTCGGGGGAATACGCCTCTGTTTCCTTTTCCCAGGATGTTATGTCATAAAGGGGACTGCTATCTATAAAGGTATCCCCGTTCTCGCCGGGATATATCTCTTTATCCGCTTCCGCGTCATCTCTGACCAGAGTTTTTTGTCCCACACATCCCGCGCATAAGAGGAGAGCAAAAAATATACAAAAAACGATCCGCTTTTTTTTGTCCCCGATCCGGAACCCGGAGACAAAGGAAATCACCTCATCACCACCTGTCATTTGTTTCATTTTTTAAGGGTTAAGTTTTAGTTTTAAGTTTTAAGTTTCAGTGTTCTGTAGATTTATTTTATCCAGAGTACAAAATTTATTTTGTTCGTGTCCGATATAGACCATTTGCTTAGTACAGAAATGATTTGTCCTCAGAATAAATTCTGAGGCTAAAAGCGAAAGAAGCTGGCGTGTTTGTTCCCGCGACATTTAATGATTTGTCGCCTCAGAATAAATTCTGATGAGGCTGAAAGCGAAAGCAGCCTGAAGCTGGCGTGTTTGTTCCCGCGACATTTAATTCAGAATAAATTCTGAGGCTGAAAGCAAAAGCAACCTGAAGGAAGCTGGCGTGTCTGTTATTTCCCGCGACATTTGCCTAGTTTTATTTCAAGAATTCTCCTACACACATCAGGCATCTGAAAGGCCCATGGAAGCAGCAGACACAATAGCTGCCTTCAGGCTGCTTCAGCTTTCAGCCTCGGAGTCGAAATGTTTGTTCCCGCGACATTCCTGCACACCTCAGGCATCTGAAAGGCCCATGGAAATAGCTGCCTTCAGGCTGCTTCAGCTTTCAGCCTCGGAATTTATTCCGAGGCGACATGTTTGTTCCCGCGAC
>JAUCGI010000059.1:0-20369 GCA_030378035.1 Desulfobacterales bacterium HSG2 | reverse complement strand
ATGTTTGTTCCCGCGACATTCCTGCACACCTCAGGCATCTGAAAGGCCCATGGAAATAGCTGCCTTCAGGCTGCTTCAGCTTTCAGCCTCGGAATTTATTCCGAGGCGACATGTTTGTTCCCGCGACATTTGCCTGATGCGGAAATAATTTGTCGCCTCAGAATAAATTCTGAGGCTGAAAGCGAAAGCAGCCTGAAGGAAGCTGGCGTGTTTGTTATTTCCCGCGACATTCGCCTAGTTTTATTTCAAGAATCCTCCTGGACACATCAGGCATCTGAAAGGCCCATGTAAGCAGCAGACACAATAGCTGCCTTCAGGCTGCTTCAGCTTTCAGCCTCGGAATTTATTCCGAGGCGACATGTTTGTTCCCGCGACATTTGCCTGATGCGGAAATGATTTGTCGCCTCAGAATAAATTCTGAAAGCGAAAGCAGCCTGAAGGAAGCTGGCGTGTTTGTTATTTCCCGCGACATTCGCCTAGTTTTATTTCAAGAATCTTCCATCTGAAAGGCCCATGTAAGCAGCAGACACAATAGCTGCCTTCAGGCTGCTTCAGCTTTCAGCCTCGGAATTTATTCCGAGGCGACATGTTTGTTCCCGCGACATTCCTGCACACCTCAGGCATCTGAAAGGCCCATGTAAGCAGCGGACACAATAGCTGCCTTCAGGCTGCTTCAGCTTTCAGCCTCGGAATTTATTCCGAGGCGACATGTTTGTTCCCGCGACATTTGCCTGGTGCGGAAATGATTTGTCGCCTCAGAATAAATTCTGAGGCTGAAAGCGAAAGCAGCCTGAAGGAAACTGGCGTGTCTGTTATTTCCCGCGACATTTGCCTAGTTTTATTTCAAAACAAATCGTTTTATTTCAAGAATCTTCCTGCACACCTCAGGCATCTGAAAGGCCCATGTAAGCAGCAGACACAATAGCTGCCTTCAGGCTGCTTCAGCTTTCAGCCTCGGAATTTATTCCGAGGCGACATGTTTGTTCCCGCGACATTTGCCTGGTGCGGAAATGATTTGTCGCCTCAGAATAAATTCTGAAAGCGAAAGCAGCCTGAAGGAAACTGGCGTGTTTGTTCCCGCGACATTTGCTTAGTTTTATTTCAAAAATAAATCGTTTTTATTTCAAGAATCTTCCGGCACACTTCAGGCATCTGAAAAAGGCCCCGGAAGTAGCAGACACAATAGCCGCCTTCAGGCTGCTTCAGCTTTCAGCCTCGGAATTTATTCCGAGGCGACTTCCAGCCTCGGAATTTATTCCGAGGCGATAAATCATTTTATTAAAACTTAAAATTCGGAACACCCAAATCTTTGAGGGATGGTTTCTTTTCTGAAACTCCGGATTTCCCCTTTTTCTTTCGTCTCATCTTTCCAAAAGGCGTATTGATCATCTCATATTCACTTCCGGCAGGCTTTTTCTTTGAAATTTCGGATGCGGCCTGACTCTTTTTCGATTCCGATACAACAACTGTCGGCTTCCCTGCTTTTCCCCCCTGATTTGCCGGTTTCCCTGCCCTTTTTATCCTTTTATTTCCTCCGGGTTTGTCACCATAAAGGGGAATTTCATATTTTTTGCCCTTTTCTGCCAAAAGGATGCGTCCCTTCTGGATTTCAGCCACCTCAAAGTCACCGACGGTCTCCCCCTCTTTCACCCATTTGTTTTTCCTTTCTCCGGGTTCGGCAGGGAAGGGGTTGCTGATGAGAGCCGATTTATAATCATCCATTATAATAACGCCGTACAGCGTGATTTTTTTTCCGGAAAGGCTGATTTGCTCGACCTCCGGTTCCGATTCCGGCTCCGGTTCTTCCGGTATGAACTCCGCCCTGTCCGGGGAAAAAAGATTCTTGCCAGCCACAACATCATAAACCGATTCAGGCGGCATTCTTTTGTAGAAGACTCTTTTCACGGGCCGGTTAAAGGATGTCCCGCTTTTTCCCGGCGCGACCCGCATTTCCGGATTTGCTTTTTCTTCATTAATCCAGACATCATGGGCCTTAATTCCGAAAAATACGGCAAGGCCGGCCAATAAAATATTAATGAACCATATTTTTGAGAGCATAAGTTTTAAGGGTTAAGGGTTAAGGGTTAAGGGGGTTAAGGGTTAAGGGGTTAAGGGTTAAGGTTAAGGGTTAAGGAACAGATATCTCCTGCATCTGCCCCTTAACCTTAACCCTTAACCCCTTAACCCTTATTAACCCTTAACCCTTATTAAAAATACTCTTGACATTTTTTAAGGTTTAATGTTTTGTATATAGTTCTTAAAAAACTTCCGCCCAGAATGACGGGCTGGGCGAATACCAGCAACGCATTTCTGCTTGGATATACAGGATAAAAAGTTTGGAATCAATAAAAATTCGGCTAAACTTATAAGTGTTAATGTCTGAGTGTTATGTGTTAAGGAACCAGTCCAAACAACTTTCCCGTTTGAATGAACAGACTGTGCAGGTGGCAGATGAAATGGGCAAGTTGTTTGGTCGCCGTTCCTAAGCATCTCTCTGCTTAACCTTAACCCCTTACACGACTATGACGCAAAAAAAAATAACTCCGATTTGTCAAAGCGGGCGTGAAATCACCCCCCAGCAGATTGAAGAGATTCAGGAAACCATTGATATGTTTCGGCGACTGAGCCGGTCGGAGTTGGCTAAAACTATATGTGAACATCTGGAATGGTACACCCCATCCGGATCTCAAAAAGTGGAAGCCTGTACAAAGTTATTGGAAAGGCTTGAAGAACGAAAACTTATAAAGCTTCCGAAAAAACGCCCTTCATCAAAGTCAGGACCTGAGACTCCCGTTACAATCACAGAAAAAACCGATCCGCCGCCCGAGGATATTGTGGCAAAACTGAAAGCTCTGGCTCCGATAAATTTGTATGTTGCAAAGGAAAAAGAGGATTCGGATTTGTGGAAAGAATATGTCATGCGTTACCACTATCTGGGATACAAGAAGCCCTTCGGATGTTATATAAGGTATTTCATCAAATGTGACCGTGGGATCCTGGGGGCTGCATTGTTTTCCGGTTCATCCAAATCCATCGGGCTGAGAGATCGGTGGATCGGGTGGACCCTGAATCATCGGCTGAGAAACCACGGATGGGTCATAAACAATTCACGCTTCCTGATCTTTCCCTGGGTGAAAGTGCCGTATCTGGCCAGCCATGTCCTGGGAAAGATAGCGAGGCAGGTTGCCCGGGATTGGGAGGATCTGTGGGACTATCAGCCAGTTTTAATGGAAACCTTTGTTGATCCGAGAAAATTCCAGGCAACTTGCTACAGAGCAGCCAACTGGGAATATCTTGGCATAACGACCGGCGAGGGGCATGTTCGCAAAGACAGAGGATACAGAACCACCCCTAAGAAAATTTATGTCAAACCTCTGATTAAAAACTTTCGGGATATTCTTTGTTCAGATGAAATCGCCGGATGGTAACATGAGGGTTAGGGTTTAAGATTTAAGAGGGAAATTCCTTACCCCTTAAATCTTAACCCTAACCCTGAAAAAAAGTACCCCGCACACAATTGTGCAGGGCGCTTTTATTTGGATGCTTAAGGGGTTTACGCTTCTTTTTTCAAACCTTCGATTTCTTTTTTCAGTTGGCTGATCTCTGTTTTGTATTTTTCAACATCATCTGTTGCTTCAGCAGGTTCAGCCGGAGCCTCGTCAACTTTTGCATCCTCTTTTTTCCAGGTATCTTTAAGCTCATCAAAGCCCAGATAAAGCGCCAACCCGCCACCAAGCAGGAGCATCACCGGAATAGCCCCGGCTAAGAGCTGCAGAAAGGCTTTCCAATATATCGACAGACCTATCACCCCCACCAGAGCCGCTATTCCACCTCCGACTAATGTCTTCATAAAAAGTCATTCCTCCTTTAAAAAGTATTCAGATGTTTTCAGTATCAATCACGTCAAATTTAATCTGCACCTATCACAAGAAATTTTGTAACGCAAGCTTAATTTTATCTTATTTTGTTTTTTGTGTTTTGTTTTTTTGTGTTTTGTTTTTAGTGTTTGCTGTTTTGTGTTTGGATAAGAGTTAAGAGCTAAAAGTTTTACTGATGTAGAACAATTTTTCAAATTGTTTTTCAGATCGTTTCAAAACAATTTGCAAAATTGTTTTACTGTGGGACGATTTTTCAGATCGTTTCAAAACAATTTGCAAAATTGTTTTACCAAAAATCTGTCATTCCCGCGCCATCGGACGAGGACCCCTTGTTGACTTCAAAAACCTCAATCCGCTTAACCTTGTTGTCTTCGGAAGCGGGAATCCACTGCTTCCGGGATTGAAAAATTTTATATCACCTCAGTTTTTCCTTATCAATCAATTATTGTTTGATCACTTTGATCAGACGAACATACCAAAAATCTGTCATTCCCCTTGTTGACTTCGGAAACTTCAATAATCTTAACCTTGTTGACTTCAAAAGCGGGAATCCACCGCTTCCGGATTGAAAAATTTATATATCAGTTTTTCCTTGGCACCAAACATCTGTCATTCCCGCGCCATCGAACGAGGACCCCTTGCTGACTTCGGAAAACTTCAGCCCGCTTAACCTTGCTGACTTCAAAAGCGGGAATCCACCGCTTCCGGATTGAAAAATTTATATCAGTTTTTCCTTGGCACCAAACATCTGTCATTCCCGCGCCATCGAACAAGGACCCCTTGCTGACTTCGGAAAACTTCAGCCCGCTTAACCTTGTTGACTTCAAAAGCGGGAATCCACCGCTTCCGGATTGAAAATTTATATCAGTTTTCGGCATCTTTCATTTGTCAGTTTACACTTTGCTGTAGAACGATTTTGCAAATCGTTCGGAACAGTTTGCAAACCTGTTCCACGGTCAGAAAAAGTGTAAACCACTTTCCAGCTTTTATGAAGGATGCCTTAAACTTGAACTTGAACTTGAACTTGAACTTGAACTTGAACCTGTCCGTAGATGAATGTTCGGTTCAAACTTGAACTTAAACTTAGACTTGAACTTGAACTTGAACCTGTCCGTAGATGAATGTTCATGTTCGGTTCAAGTTCAAGTTCACGCTCATGGACCGGGGCCATAACCAAGCAAATAGCAATAATCTGCTTCATATCATCTTTTTTATTTGGGGACTCAGATAAGAAAACATGACTTACTGAAATTTCCTGATTTAGCCCGATTGCAGTGTTAATCCGGCATACTATGTTTAGTCGTATGCTCAATAAGATACATTTTCTCATCTTAGTCCCCATTTACAGATGAATTGAAAAATTCGTAGCTCCGCCTCTAAGTGGTGATGAAAATAATCAGTTTTTTCGGTCATTTATGACCGATTCCGCCCTGTTCCATGATGAAGGCCCTGTGTTCTTATCCGATCCGCTTTTTCGGTCATTTCTGACCGATTCCGTCTCTGTTCCGCCCTGTGTTCTTATTCGATCAGCTTTTTCTGTCATTTCTGACCGATTCCGTCTCTGTTCCGCCCTGTGTTCTTATTCGATCCGCTTTTTCTGTCATTTCTGACCGATTCCGTCTCTGTTCCGCCCTGTGTTCTTATTCGGGCATCCTTCATTTGCCGGTTTACACTTTCGGGTGTCAGGGTTAATTTTTTTTGTGCCTTTGTGCCTTTGTGCCTTTGTGTGAGACATAAAATGCCGGCTGGCTCTGATTGGAAAAAAGTGCAAACTACTTTCGGCTTTTATGAAGGATGCCCTTATTTGATCCGCTTTTTCTGTCATTTCTGACTGATTCCGTCTCTGTTCCGCCCTGTGTTCTTATCAGATCACAAAATCTGCCAGAATCAGAAATACAATTTTTGAAATATAAACAATGGTTTATAAAAAATCAGGAAACTATAAACCATTGAATAGAGGATACAAAAAAATCGATAAAAAATTAACTTACTGATTTAATAAAGGTATTGTTGCAATATGTTTTTTTTGTTTATTCTCGTTATTCTGTTGACTTTCCCCACTGTTTATAATAGAAAAGAACTTCATACGGAAAAGGAGAGGTTATTTTACTACCCTGAGTGCGGAAATTTTTTTCAGGAGTACAAATATGATTTTTGCACTCCGAGCGATTTGTTAAAAACAGGGAAATTATCTTCATAAACAAAAAGGAGGTCTGTGATGGCTCAAGGAACTGTAGGAGCAATAGCAGCGGGTGCGGTACCTAGTACACCCGCAGTGGCAGCGGGAACTGGCACAAACATACTTGGAACTGTCAAAGCCGCGGTGATTTCTCCCGTGTTCGGTATCGTGGTATTGGCTGGGATAATTGGGTATGAACTGTGGAAAGGCAAAAAAGACTCCCAGGAAATAGAAGCTGTCGCGAACGGTTCTTAATTGCGTCAGTATTTTTTACCAGGGACATTCACTGTCAGGAGTGTCCCTGTCTTAACAAGTCTTAACAAGGAGAGGGAAATGGAAGATCAGGATCGGACAGATGATCTGGCGATAATAGACACCGATGCGGAGAATATCGTAAGAAACCATGTGTTAGGATCGATGGGTGTGGGACTGATCCCTGTGCCCATAGTGGATTTGGTAGCTTTGACAGGCATTCAGATGAATATGCTGAGAAGACTGGCAAAAACATATCAGGTGCCGTTCAACAAGGAGAAAGTGAAACCTGTGGTTTCTTCTCTGATGGGGGGTATTGTGTCGATACCTATTGGAGGAGCCCTGACCAGTCTTGTCAAAACAATCCCCATAGTTGGTCAGACGGTGGGCGCTTTGGCCATGCCCGCCACTGCCGGCGCGGTTACCTATGCTGTGGGAAGGGTGTTTACACAGCACTTTGCATCCGGCGGGACCTTCCTGAACTTTGATCCGGAAGAGGTCAGAGAGTATTTTGAAGAACTCTTTAATGAGGGCGTAAAGCTCACCACTGACCTGAAGGGGAACAAGGACTCCGAGAAGGGAAAGGCAGCGGATGAAAAGCCAGCGGATGAAAAGCCAGCGGATGAAAAGGATGAAAAGCCAAAGGATGAAAAGGTAGCGGGTGAAAAGCCAGCGGATGAAAAGCCAGCGGATGAAAAGCCAGCGGATGAAAAGCCAAAGGATGAAAAGCCAAAGGATGAAAAGGTAACTTATAAATCCAAGAAGAATAAATCCAAGAAGGACAAAAAGGCTGACGATTCTGAAGACGCTAATAAAGGGGGATTTTATTAGTCAGGTAAGGGTTAAGTTTTAAGTTTTAAAACTTAACCTTTAACCTTTAACCCTTAACCCTTAACCCTTAAAACTTAAAACTTAATTGTGCTTCCCCACAATTTTATCGGATGTCTGTTTTTTGAAGAATTGATTCAGAACTCTTGACAATTAAAAAATAATCGCTTACTAATATGCCAACAAACATTTCGATTCAGCTTCAACAAATATCACCCATCAGATTAAAGGGGGAGTACAACGATGCCTTATATTTCTCTGACCAAAGCGGAATTAGGTGAAAAAGACGCCGATTCAGATAATGAAGAGAAGCTCCGACTGGAGAAGACCAAGAAAATTTTTCGGCATCCTGTCCGGGACAGAATACTGGGGATTCTCAGAGATGGTAAACCCCGAACTCAGCGTGAACTTGGCAAAATTCTGTCCATGTCCAATGCGGCAATCCACTATCATGTGAAAATGCTTTTGGAAATCGGCATCATCAGTTTGCATGGCACACGGCCGGGGCCAAATGGCATTACCGAAAAATTATATACCGCGGATATCGAAAACTGGCCGTCTGTTTCCGAGGAGGATGCAGACTTTTATATGGATTATATTGTATCATGGATGAACGAACGACATCGGGAGGGACTGAATCTTCTGAAGTCGGGAGATTATACAACCCCGTTTCTTGCCGGCAGTTACTCGGCCCGTGCCCGGATTGAGGACATGCTTCAGCTCAAACATGATATCGAAAAACTTTTTGACACTTTTTACAAAAAGTCCAGAAAATTGAAAGGCGATAATCTGATTCCGCTTGCTGTCACTTTTTCCTTACTGCCTTCCCAGGAGATAAGCACAGAAGACTCACGTAACATCCTGGAGTTTGAACCGCAGTCCTGAAAGTTTCAAAGCGGACTTTTCCCGGCTGTCAATGTTGCAGTATTCAGGTCGGGGAAACTCGAACTGCATGTCCGGATGGTCTTACAGAAAGGCTTTTCATGGTTTATGTGATTATTTTGCGGAAAATCCGGTTCGGGACAGAGCCTTGTTTCCGAAAATCGGTTGTAATATTGTGGCAGGCATGGAAGAAACCGATATTGAGAGCGTAATCCTTATAAATTTGAGGATGGCACAGCCTGTTATCCGTTTTTCCATGTCTGCCATGACAATAATTGTTCCTTGACCGCCAACTCAAAAATTAAGTTGATGGTCATTCATTTTACGACATCCTTCATTTCTCAGTTTGCGCTTTTCTGCTGTTCGGCGAACATGCACGGAATGACAGAAAAGTCTGGTTTCTGTGAAGGATGCCCAAATAATTTAAGGAGGCGGAAATGACAACCAATGATGAAGTTCAGGTAAATGAAGAAGAAACTATGACACAGAAAGAAAGGGAGAAAAAAATTGTCAGGAATCATGTCGTGGCGTCAATGGCAGTCGGCCTGATTCCCATTCCTCTGGTGGATTTTGTGGGGGTCTCAGGAATTCAGTTGAACATGCTGAGAAGTCTTGCAAAGGCATACGGTGTTCCTTTTTCCAAAGACAAAGGCAAGAACGTGATATCCTCCTTAATCGGAGGTGGCGCCTCGCTGCCCCTCGGGGTCGCCCTTGCAAGTCTTGTAAAGGTCATCCCTGTAATCGGTCAGACCACCGGCGCGCTCGCCATGCCTGTCACCGCCGGCGCAGTGACATATGCGGTAGGGAAGGTCTTTATCCAGCATTTTGCATCCGGCGGGACCTTTCTGACCTTTGATCCGGAAGCAGTCAGGGCCTACTATGCCGAAATGCTGAAAGAAGGGGAGGGTGTTGCCACCGGTATGAAATAATTCCCGTGATTTTTAAAGAAACCAGGTTTTCATGTAAGACTTGGTTTCTTTTTTGGTTTCCCAACTTGCAAACACACCTGTCATTTTCTTAAAACATCTGCAATCCTAATTTGAAACATGCTTCCGAAGAGACACCGAAAATGGGTGAAAGATACCAAAAAACAAAAAGAAAGCTTAAAAATATTCTGCCCCACCTTATCGTGGTCATGATTATTATTCTGGTCGCATCTGCTTATCTCTTTAACAGCATTGTCATTACGATTCATTCAGGCGAAGGCGGCGTATTATACAAGCGATTTTCCGGAGGAACGGTCATTGACAAAGTGTATGCCGAAGGCATTCACTTCATTTTCCCGTGGAATATAATGTTTATCTATAATGTCAGGGTCCAGCAGATCGCGCACGAGTTTGATGTCCTGACCAAAAACGGATTAAAGGTTCATCTGGCCATATCCATACGATATTATCCCGAATACGACCTTATCGGGGTGTTGCACAAGAAAGTCGGACCCCAGTATGTGGAGACCGTTGTCATTCCGGAAATTGAGAACGTGCTGCGTATTCTCATCGGCCGGCTTGACGCCCAGGAAGTTTACACCACGGAGCGGTCGATCATTGAAAAGTCTCTGAATGAAGCGGTGGAGCAAGTTGCCCAGCGGTTTATCATTGTGGATGATGTGCTTATAAAGAAAATGAGGCTGCCTCCCAAAGTTGAACAGGCCATACAGAACAAACTGGAACAGAAACATCTTGCCGACGCCCACGATTTTATAATCGAAAAACAGAAAAAGGAGGCCGAAAGAAAACGTATCGAGGGCCAGGGGATGAGAGCCTATAATGATATCGTCAACAAATCCCTTTCAAATCAGATATTGCAGTGGATGGCCATTCAGGCCACATTGGAGCTTTCCAAGTCAGACAATACAAAGGTGGTGGTTGTCGGAAGCGGAAAGCGCGGTCTGCCGGTTTTCGGAAATCTTTTGCTTGATGCGCCCGGGAATGTCTCCTTTGGCGGGGACGCGAACGCGGCGGCACCTTCGGTAAAGCCTGACGCCTTTTATCAGGGAACCGACAAAACAGGGACTTCCCAACCAGTTCCTGAGAACGACACTCCTGAAACACCAAAGACTCCTGACGTTTTTTATCAGGAAGAAGAAGCAGATTTTCCCGAACCAGCGGATAAGGGATAAGGGTTAAGAGTTTTAAGGGTTAAGGTTAAGGCTCTCCTGTTTATGGCCTTAACCTTAAAACTTAACCCTTAACCCTTAACCCTTAACCCTTAAAAACCTTAAAACCCTTAACTCTGATTATGATAAAATTAAAATCGATACTTATCCCGACGCTCCTGCTGTTCATTCTCTCCTGCGATATTTCCGGGACGATATCCGAAGAAAGGGTAAAGAGAGCAAATCGGGGGACAGGTGACATTGTTATCGGAATTGTTGAAACATCCACTGATTCAAACCTTTTCCTCCAAGGTGTCGAACTGGCGATAGAAGAGATCAATCAGGAAGGAGGGGTGTTCGGAAGAAAAATAGAGCCGATCTTATATGATGACAGGGGAGAGACTGATAAAGGACAGAGGATTGCACGGGAATTGTCAGAAAACCCTGATGTGATTGCTGTTGTGGGCCATCTCTGGTCCCGTGTCGCAATTCCGGCATCCATCACATATGACAAAAACGGCATCCTTTTTATTTCCCCGGGGGCAGCGAATCCGGGTCTGACGCGATATGGCGGCGACTTCACATTCAGAAATATCCTGACTGCCGAAGAGACCGGCCGACAGATGGGGGACTTTGCCGTTCGTCAGGGGATTGAAAAAGTGGTGATATTTTATGAAAGGAATGCAACCTACAGGATATTTGCAGATGTATTTAATGAACAGGTCGGAATAAACGGAATTGAGGTCGTCACCACCCGATCCTTTTTTTCATGGCAAACGGATTTCAGATCTGTCCTTTCAATGATTAAAAAAGAGTATGAATTTGACGCGTTATGTATCACGGGATCGGTTCCGGCAGCCGCATTTCTGATCAAACAGGCGCGTAATATGGACATCACCGTTCCGATTCTCGGCAGCAACTACGGCATGGATTCCCCGATACTTATGACGATAGCAGGGAAAGCCGCAGATGGGACCATTCTTCCCACAGCATTCAATCCCAGGCTCTCAAAAAGAATCACCCGGGACTTTGTCACCCGATTTCAGACAAAATACGGCGTTGATCCTGACACATGGGCGGCCCAAGGATATGACGCCATTCGGATATTGGCCACTGTCATTGAAAAAAGCGGATCGACCGTTCCGATTCTCCTCAGCACAACACTCCGGTTCCTTGAAGACTGGCAGGGAGTCACCGGAACATATTCTTTTACGATGAGCGGAGATATCGCCGAAAAACCCGTCTTTTTTAAAAAAGTTGAAAGCGGAATCTTCAGATTTCTGGAACCCGAAGCCGAAGCCAAGATCAGCATATTCGATTTTGTTGAGGAAACGACACTGAGACTCCCTGTGGAGGGCGTCATTCCGACAATTGATCCGGGATTTGTCCAGGATGCCACCTCCATCGAAGTCACCGAACAACTGTTTATGGGACTGACCGATCTTGATCCCAAAACTTATGAACCTGTTCCCGAACTGGCAACAGCATGGACGGTTAGCGATGACGGCATGACCTACCGGTTCCGGATGCGGCAGAATGCCGTATGGACAAACGGGGAACCTGTCACCGCTCATGACGTGGTCTGGGGAATCCGCCGGAACATCAGGCCGGAAACCGAAGCTCCCTTTGCGTATATGCTGTATATTCTGAAAAACGCCCGGGCGATAAACACCGGGGAAATCAAAGACGAGTCAGAGCTCGGCGTATCCGCTGTCGATGACTTCACAGTGGAATTCACCCTCAAACACTCCGCCGCCTATTTTCCCTCCATGGTTGCCTCGGGACTTTACCGCCCCCTGCCGAAAGAAGCCATAGAAACCTACGGCAAATACTGGACCGAACCCGGGAACATTCAGACCAACGGTTCCTACCGGCTGGCCGCATGGGAAAAAGGCATGGCGATGATACTGAGAAAAAATCCGGATTACTTTGAAGCCGGGGAAGTCGCCATTCCCGAAGTACGCTACTTTGTCCTGCAGGAAAGTTCCATGGGCATGGCAATGTATGAAAACAACGAACTGGATATCATGGGAAGCAGTTATCTGCGGCTTCCGCTGTCGATGGTGCCGTATGTCAAAGCGAATCCGACACTGAGCAAGGAATACTCGCGTGAGCCGATATTCACGACGTATGCTTATGCCTTCAACACCAAACGCCCGCCGGTTGACAACCCCTTTGTCCGAAAAGCCATCTCCGCGGCGATTGACCGGGAACTTCTGATTGAGCTGATAACCAAAGGAAGCGAGGAGCCTGCCGCAACATTCACCCGGCCTCCGATTTTCGGTTCCGTTGATCCCCGAGCCTATCCGGATATCGGCATAAAGCTGGACCCCGGACAGGCGAGAAAGTGGCTGGCCGAAGCCGGATATCCCGACGGCAGGGGCTTTCCCGAAATCGCCCTCGTGTACAACGCCTCCGAAACGCACAGAACCATCGCACGGGCGGTTCAGGCATCCCTGAAACACCATCTGAACATCGATATCAGACTGGATGAAAAAACATGGGATGGCTATGTGGAAGCCTTGGATGACCCGCCGCATATCTTCCGATACGGATACGGCGCCGACTATCCGGACGCCAACAACTTTCTCAGCGAGCAGTTCCATCCGTCCCGTTCCGCAAACTACGTCGGATGGGACAATTCGGAGTTTGCCGGACTGATAGACAGAGCGGAAAGAGACTCTGATTCGGAAATAAGAAAAGCCTGCTACAGACGGGCGGAAGAGATCCTGTGCAGAGAAGAGGCCGCCGCCATCCCACTTTATTTTGAAATCGCCCACTGTCTGGTAAAGCCGAGAGTGGAAGGATGGTATCATATGGCCCTGGGCGGTCAGCACATCCGCAACTGGTCTTTCACGGAGGAAAAGTAAAAGTTGGTTCCGGTGATTATGAAGAAAAAAAATCTGATGATATGTCTGGCAGTCCTGTTTGTCGCGGGAATGATCATCCTTCTGTCAGCAAAATTCTTCCCTGACGTTTTTTATCAGGGAGAAGAGGTGATTCACATTGCCGTGGCAGGACCTGTGAGCGGCCATGACAGGGCAGGGGGGGAAGCCATGCTCAGAGGGATCCGGTTGTATCTTGACAAAACAGACAGGGACGAAAAATTCGACAGGAAAATCAAGCTGCTCATCTTCAATGACAAGAGCAGCAGAAGCGGCGCCCTGAATGCGGCTTCCAGCATAGCAGACGGAGACAGGGCCCTGCTCGTACTCGGACATTACAGCAGTCTCGCCTCGTTTGCCGCAGGAGAAATCTACAAAAAAAACGGAATACCCGCCATCACCGCATCCGCCTCAGACGAACGCATTGCCCTGTCAAACGAATGGTATTTCAGAATCAACCCGACCAACCGCTTTCAGGCATCTTTCGCGGCAACCTACATAAACGAGGTTCTGAAAAAAAAATCAGCAAGCATTGTTACCGAAAAGGGCGCCTACGGCCTCATGTTTGCGAAAACTTTTGAAAAGGCCGCCCGGAATCTGGGAATGAAGATAAAAAGAAAATGGGAATTTGATCCGGAGAACAAAAACCTGCATGAAGAACTGAAAAAGATTGTCAACGAAATAAGAGCAACCGATGATCCCGGGGTATTCTTCCTGGCGACCCATGCCGATGGTGACGCGATGAAAATTATCACGTCCATAAAATATCCGGGCACGGATTACACCATCATCGGGCCTGACAATTTTTCAGATCCGTCGTTTCTCAGAGAGCTTGACAAGTATCCCAGCGAACGGAGACTGCCCGGGTATTATTCAGACGGAATCTATGCCCTGTCTCCGTTCATTGCCGATGTTGCCGGTGAAAAAGGCCGGATATTCAGAAAGGAGTTTCTGGAAAAATATGATGAAGAACCCTCATGGGTGGCAGCCTGTTACTACGATGCCATGCATGTTGCCGTCACTGCCATCGAACACGCGGAAATTTACGGAGAAAACATACGAAAAAACCGGAGAAAACTGAGAGACACCCTGGCAGAGTTTGACAGCCCGGAGCTTGCACTCAGAGGGGTCAGCGGAGATATTTTTTTTGACACATACGGCAACGCTCTCAGACCCCTGATGGTCGGGATCTATGAAAGTCACAGGTTCCTCCCGACATTTTCGCAATATCAGGGCATATTCGACCCGTCGTCAACTGCAATGTTTCAGAACACGGATCAGGAAACGGAAGGCGTCAGCGAAAAGCAAAACGGACAGATTATGACGAAAACCCGTGTGGTATATGCGGGTATCGACATTAATGAAATTCTCAATCCGGACGTGGTGAACCGGACTTACACCGCAGATTTTTACGTCTGGTTCCGCTTCCAGGGGGAATTTGATGACACCCGCATCAGATTTGTGAACGCTGTCAGTCCGGTCAGGCTGGGACGGCCGATCACGGAAATCAGCAAAGAAAACATCACCATCCGGACATATCGTGTGAGAGCCGATTTCAAAGGCGATTTTGATCTTTACACCTACTTGTTCGACCATCAGATATTGCGTATAAGTCTCCGCCACCCGGATATGACAAGAGCCGAACTGATTTACGTTCCCGACACCCGGAACATGTATCAGGCCAGGAAGAAAAAAGACATCAGAAAAACAATGATCCGCGAAATCACAGGCTGGCATATCAATGAAATATCATTTTACCAGAACACCGCGGAGGTTTCCGCCCCTGACAGTAAAAAGACCGCCTACTCCCAGTTCAACGCCGCGGTCCGGATTAAAAGAAAGGAACCGGGTCTTATCCTCAAGCATCTTTTCCTGCCTGTTACGATAATGATACTGCTATATTTTGTTTATTTCATGCCATCCCGTCAGATCGGCATCCGGCTCATATTCATGGCCGGACTGATCATCGCCGAAATCTACCGCCTGCTGACACTCTCAGACCTGACCCCGGGCCACATCGCCATCGAATATGCCTTTTTCACAGCATACATATTAGGGGGGATATCCGCTTTCATTTCCATACTGATTTATATAATGCACAGGCGGGGAGCTGATAAAAAGATAAAATTCCTCACCCGTGCGGGAAAAATTATTCATCCGTCCGTTATTCTGATTGCAGGCATTCTGATTGCCCACAGTATTGCGGTTCACAATTCGCTCGGCTCGGAATGGTAAACCCTGCCGGAACAGTCAAACACCAAACACCAAAACACCAAACACCAAAACACCAAACACCAAAACACCAAACACCAAACACCAAACACCAAAACACCAGACACCAAAACACCAGACACCAAAACACCAAACACCAAAACACCAAACACCAAAACACCAAACACCAAACATGAAAAAAATATTATTAATCCTCTTATCCGTCTTATGTCTCGGCGTGATCATTATTCTCTTACTGCCCCGGACATCCCCGTTCAAACTCTTTTATCAGGGAAAAGAGCCGATTCATATCGCCGTGGCCGGGCCTATGAACAATAGAACCGGAAAGGCGATCCTTATGGGGATTAATCTGTATCTGGACGAAGTAAACAGCCAGGGCGGGATTGACGGCAGGAAAATGGAGTTGCTCACCTTTGATGATAAAAATGACAAAGGAACCGCTGTGAAAGTCGCCTCTGAAATTGCAGATCAGGGCAAGGCGCTGCTCGTACTCGGACATTATTACAGTTTAGCCTCCTTTGCCGCGGGAAAGATTTACAGAAAAAATCAGATACCCGCCATCACCGCCTCTGCCACAGCCGAGGCGGTCACCCTGAAAAATGACTGGTATTTCAGAGTGGTACCGAATAACACGGTAATGGCGAGCTTCATAGCAAGCTATGTCAACAGGTGTCTGAAAATAACCTCTGCAAGCATTCTGTATGCCGATGATTCTTACGGCCTCTCTCTTGCCGAGGCTTTTGAAAAAACGGCCGAAAAGCTGGGAATCAGCATTAAAAAGAAATGGCGTTTTGACAAAGTCTCGGACGACGAGCTGAAGCGGTTCATGAAAGACCTGGAAGCGACAGATAATCCGGGAATGCTTTTCATGGCAATGCATTCGGACGTCGCTCCGAAGATTGTCAAATTGCTGAAAGACAGGGGAAAAACCTGGCCCATCATCGGTGCCGACTCATTCTCATCCAGAATGTTCATCGGTGAACTGAAAACGTATCATAAGGAACAGGCCGCACCCGGATATTATTCGGACGGCATTTACTGCACATCCTTTTATATGGGCAACGTCGGATCTGAAAAAGCTTATTTTTTTGAAAAGAAATTTCTCAGAAAATACAACATGAGGCCCTCATCGGAGTCCGCGTGTTATTATGACGCCATGCATGTCGCGGCCGAAGCCATAAAAAAAGCCGGCATCCGGGATAAAAAACACATACGGGGAGACCGAAAGAAAGTCAGAGAAACGCTGGCCGGATTCTACAGCAGGGAAAATGCGATCAGAGGCATAACCGGAGACATTTATTTTGACACAAACGGTGACGCCCTGAGACCCTGTTCAATAGGAGTCTATGAAAATCAGAAGCTGCTCCCCTCGTTTCTGCAGTATCAGCAACTGTCGAAATTCAAAGATATTGACAATATTTTCAAAAAAGCGCTGGAAGGCGAAGTCATTGTGATTGAAGGAAAAACCATGAGCAACACATGGGTGGTATACGCAGGCATCCATATTAATGAAGTGAGCCCTCTGGACGTGAGGAACTCCGCCTACTCCGCAGACTTTTACCTCTGGTTCCGTTTTCAGGAGGATTTCAATGATGCGGACATCCAATTCATGAATCTGAAACTGGCCAGAGATAAAACTGTCCCCGGCAATCTTTTGGGTCAGCCGATCAGGGAAGAGATAAAAAACGGCATTACCACCCGGATATATCACGTCAGAGCCGACTTTGAAACGGAATTCGATTTTCACGCATATCCCTTTGATCGTCACTCAGTCAGCATCCGGTTTCATCATGCCGACTGGACAAGGGACAAACTGATTTATGTTCCGGACACCCGGGGACTGCCCGCAGTTCAGCCTGACATCCGGAAAGGAGAAATAAAAATTGACACCGGCCCCGGATGGAACACAGATACGGATATTATATCTTATGAGAGCATCATAAGCAAAATTTCCAGTCTCGGCAATCCCAATCTCTCTGATTCGGAATATGTGATCGCTTATTCCCAGTTCAACGCCGTCATCCGCATAAAGAGAGAACATCGGAGCATTATAAGAACTTTTCTTCCTGTTATGGGAATCGCAGTGTTTTTATGTCTGATTCACTTCATATCGCCTGCCCGACTTCGGACTCGGGTACTGACAAGCATGGGGGCAGTGGCGGCAAACACGGCTTACTATCTGAAAATCATGTCAGACCTGTCTGTGGAATATCTGACAGTCGTTGAATATGCGCTTTTCACTGTATATGTGCTCGCAGTCATATCCGTTTTAATGTCAATCTTTGTTTACAACCTGCATGAACAGGGTGCCGGAAGGAAAAGGAAGATGATGTTCTTCATATATGCAGGAAGAATTCTTTATCCGCTTCTGGTCCTGTCTGCCGGGCTTCTGCTTGTTTTCTTACATTAGGTAGCTGGCCGCAAATCCCGCACCCGTCTCCGCGCATTTTCTCTGCGGCGTTTGTGCGGGACATAAAATCCCGGAAAACCTCCGGCATTCATCCGAGCTGAAGCCGGCGGGATTTGCCGCAACCAGCCGGGTCTCGCGTCGGCTTCACCTACATCAGAACATAAGTTCCCGGCGCGTCGCAGATCGGCTGAAAGCCTTTCTCCGCTGAACCCACCGACGGAGGGGAAGTCATACCGCTCGAACGGTTTGCAAGCCATTCCTGCCACTGAATCCACCAGGACCCCTCGTCTGCAGGTGCGGTTTTCAGCCAGACATCGGGATCGACATATTTTTCACCTCTTTTCCGGACAGACAACTGACAGGTCCTTCGGGGATGGTCCGGGGGGCTTACAATGCCGGCATTATGCCCTCCGTTGGTGAGCGCGAAAGTAACCTCCTCGGCCCCGGAAAGGAGATGAAACTTGTAAACCGAACGCCAGGGCGCGACATGGTCGTTCACTGCCGCAGTCAGAAAAACCGGCATAAGAATATCACTGACCGCAATCGTCCGGCCGTCGAGCATATAGCGCCCCTCAGAAAGATCATTGCCGAGAAACAGCCGCTTCAGATATTCGCTGTGCATCCGGGCGGGAACACGGGCCACATCCGCATTCCAGGACAGAAGGTCAGACATCTGCTGCCGCTCCCCCATGAGATAGTCATGAATAATGCGGGACCAGATCAGATCATTGGATCGGAGCAGATGAAACGCGCTGGCCATCTGCCCGCTGCCCGGACACCCCTTCTCCCGCATAACATCCTCCAAGCCGTTCAACTGACCCTCATCAACGAAGAGCGACAGCTCGCCGGTCTCCGTGAAATCGATCTGAGTCGCCAAAAGCGTCATGGTCCGCAGACGCTCATAGCCCTCCTGTGACATGGCGGCCGCGGCAACAGTCAGAAGCGTCCCCCCGACACAGTACCCCACCGCGTGAATCAGCCTGTCCGGAAGAAGGGTTGCCGCCGCATTGACCGCCGCCATAACACCCAGAGTCAGATAGTCATCCATTCCCAGATCCCGATCCGCCTCTCCGGGATTCTTCCATGAAATCATAAAGACCGTGTGCCCCTGATCCACAAGATACCTGATTAGAGAATTGTGCGGAGAAAGATCAAGGATGTAATATTTCATAATCCAGGCGGGAACAATCAGGACAGGCTCCGCATAAACCTCCTCCGTCGCGGGACTGTACTGGATCAGTTCAATAAGCCGGTTGCGGAAAATCACCTTGCCGGGAGTGACAGCGAGCGTCTCGCCCACCCTGAAGTCCTCGGTTCCCGCCGGCGGCCTTCCTTCTGCCCGTTGTCTGTCCTCCAAGAAATTAAGCAGGCCGCGTACCAGATTTCTCCCCCCCTGCTCCATTGTGACTCTCAGAACTTCGGGATTTGTCAGAACAAAATTCGAAGGGGCCAGAATGTCAAGCAATTGGCGCGCTGCATAAGAGACCATATCCTGATGATGAGGGGAGACGCCCGGCACGTTGATCGTTGCTTTCTCCCACCAGTGCTGAATCAGAAGGAAATATTGGTAAATCATGTTGTACGGCCATTTCTGCCACTCTTCGCCGCTGAATCGGCTGTCCTCCGGGAAAGGAGGTTTGATGTCGGTATCCGACAGGAACGCGGAGAGGGCCGGATAGGTTGAACACTGAATTGATTTTTTCAGGGTATCCATCATGATTTCCCATTGCTTTCCGGGCGCGTTGGCAACGTGTATGGCCCAGTCGAAATATGCAAGCATCATGGAGGTGGGGGGAATACCTGACGTAACTTTTCCCTGCCATGCGTTAAAAAAGCGATCCATATTGTAAAAATTTTCGGATTTGTAATCATCTTCCATGATTTACTGGCTCCTTTCCGTTGTCCGTTGCCTGTTGTCCGTTGCAACTTTCACTGTGGCTGTGAAAAAGCGGATTTTTCCATAGTTTCTATTTTTTTTGAATACCATTTTTGATTCCTGTTCATCAATGATTTTTTTGACATCTTTCATAAACAATACTTCGGATACTTTTATCGGCATCTTTCATATTACTTCAAAAACAGTTCACACCAGTTGGCATCTTTACATATTACTTCAAAAATACCTCACACTTTTTTTGAGGAACGAACTCATCCGCGTTAATCTGCGTGCATCTGCGTCCCGCTGACAAATGAAGGATGCCCACCAGTTCACACTCTTTCTGAACAAACTCATTCGCGTTTGTCCGCGTCCCGCTGTTCTTTCAGAAGTGTCAGATGACAAATGATGCCTTTTCATTATCCCTGATTTTCAAAAACTGTCCGAAGTATTGATAAACAAAGATTTAAAGGCATCCTTCATTTGTCAGTTGACACTTCTGAAAGAACAAAGGGACGCGGATGCACGCAGATTAACGCGGATGAGTTCATTTTGAAGTAATATGAAAGATGCCGATTTAAAAAATTATTGGATTACAGGGAATCTTCATTTGTCAGTTTGCTCTTCCGAGGGTTCGGCCATGAACTTGAACTTGATAGGACAAAAAAGCTTCAGAGGCCTGAAAAGCGGACACGGCACTCTGTCATTCCGGGCGGAAATGACAGGAATCGGCAGGATTCCTGTCATTTCCGACCGGAATCCACTTTTGTCCTGTACTCAGAGGACACGGCACTCTGTCATTTCCGACCCGGAATCCACTTTTGTCCTGTACTCAGAGGACACGGCACTCTG
>JAUCGI010000203.1 GCA_030378035.1 Desulfobacterales bacterium HSG2 | reverse complement strand
TATTCGGTAAAAGAGCTACAATATGTTGTGCATAAAAAAATAATTTGTGTTATTTATGTGTAAATACAATATGATATACAAACATATTTTCAAGGCAACCTGGACATTATTTCTGGAACTAAGCACTTAGTTTTAGTGGATGTCTGGCTCAAACAAAAACCATTTGATTTTGAAGCAGGGTGGGAAGAGGAGTTTCAATCCTTGTTTTAGTGGATGTCTGGCTCAAACGCTGATGGATGAGGTGGCTGAACGTCCCTTATAACAGTTTCAATCCTTGTTTTAATGGATGTCTGGCTCAAACGGGAAACGATTTTTTCAACATAGAGGAGACTGTCGTTTCAATCCTTGTTTTAATGGATGTCTGGCTCAAACGATGACATCCCCCACATCCCGCAGACCCCTATTGTGGTTTCAATCCTTGTTTTAATGGATGTCTGGCTCAAACCTCACCGCGGGAATCCGCTGGGTATTGTCGGAAAGGTTTCAATCCTTGTTTTAGTGGATGTCTGGCTCAAATGATATGTCCAAAAAACAGAAAGGAGGTAGATCATGAGGTTTCAATCCTTGTTTTAGTGGATGTCTGGCTCAAATTGCCCGGAAATTATGGTATTCCGGGGTGAGCAATCTGTAGTTTCAATCCTTGTTTTAGTGGATGTCTGGCTCAAATGAATGCGGCTCCGGTTGTCACTTACGGTGACATGGCGTTTCAATCCTTGTTTTAGTGGATGTCTGGCTCAAATGATACATTGCCGACATGATCAGGGGTGATGACGATTGTTTCAATCCTTTGTTTCAATCCTTGTTTTAGTGGATGTCTGGCTCAAATCAGAGAACAGACCAGGACGGTTTTCGGGGTTTTTTGTTTCAATCCTTGTTTTAGTGGATGTCTGGCTCAAATTTCGTTAGCGTTCCAGAAGTCCACGCAGTCACTATCGTTTCAATCCTTGTTTTAGTGGATGTCTGGCTCAAATTCCCTTACAAAGTGGAATCCCAGAAACAAAGGGAGGTTTCAATCCTTGTTTTAGTGGATGTCTGGCTCAAATATTCATAATTCACCTCCGATAAGCCCCGCGCCCCTTGGTTTCAATCCTTGTTTTAGTGGATGTCTGGCTCAAATACAAGCAGTAAAAGACTTTCAAATGCTGATCATGCCGTTTCAATCCTTGTTTTAGTGGATGTCTGGCTCAAATATGAAAGTCAGATTAACCCGAAATCAGCATGAAGTCCTGTTTCAATCCTTGTTTTAGTGGATGTCTGGCTCAAATGTAAGTGGTACGGTTACAGACTTTTAGATCTCACCGGGTTTCAATCCTTGTTTTAGTGGATGTCTGGCTCAAATAACAGAAACAGAGGCGAATGAGCTGATAGCCAATATGTTTCAATCCTTGTTTTAGTGGATGTCTGGCTCAAATTGTATATACCCTCCAGACCAAAATCCAGAAAAACGGATGTTTTAATCCTTGTTTTAGTGGATGTCTGGCTCAAATATATCTGGCGGCGCATTGGTCTATCCCTTTCGCTCCTCCGTTTCAATCCTTGTTTTAGTGGATGTCTGGCTCAAATTGCAACGGCCTCCTTGTAACTTAATGTGGTCTGAATGTTTCAATCCTTGTTTTAGTGGATGTCTGGCTCAAATTGCAACGGAACCAGGCCCTTTCGGATGCGCTCGGGAGTTTCAATCCTTGTTTTAGTGGATGTCTGGCTCAAATTGTTACGGAAAGTCTTGGTAACGGATGGGCAAGCCCGTTTCAATCCTTGTTTTAGTGGATGTCTGGCTCAAATAAACGAGCTTGATTATGCATCATTATGGACTGCCAAGTTTCAATCCTTGTTTTAGTGGATGTCTGGCTCAAATTCGTACGCAGCGGCATAAGCAGCATGGCTACTGTTTGTTTCAATCCTTGTTTTAGTGGATGTCTGGCTCAAATGAGCGGAAAGTCTTTCTTTCCGCCTTTCAGGGACTCCGTTTCAATCCTTGTTTTAGTGGATGTCTGGCTCAAATATACATACGACCACATAGAGGATATTCCATCCTCTGGTTTCAATCCTTGTTTTAGTGGATGTCTGGCTCAAATCCATAAGGGTGTCCGCGACCGCCTCGGCAGGTTTCGTTTCAATCCTTGTTTTAGTGGATGTCTGGCTCAAATGATTACAAGTCTGCCCGCGGCGGGGTATGATTTAGAAGAGTTTCAATCCTTGTTTTAGTGGATGTCTGGCTCAAATAAATATATCCATCGCTGCCATAATTGGAGACGATAACCGTTTCAATCCTTGTTTTAGTGGATGTCTGGCTCAAATAGCGAGGAGAACGGAGGTCCGTACAAGAATATTTCAGAGTTTCAATCCTTGTTTTAGTGGATGTCTGGCTCAAATTCGACGGGCAGAATATCTTCCCACCCTTCCGGCAGAGGTTTCAATCCTTGTTTTAGTGGATGTCTGGCTCAAATTCATTATGTCACCTCCGATAAGCCCCGCGCCCCTTGGTTTCAATCCTTGTTTTAGTGGATGTCTGGCTCAAATAAAATGGGTGACTGTGTACCACGTCATAACAGGGACTTTGTTTCAATCCTTGTTTTAGTGGATGTCTGGCTCAAATAGAAATCAGCATTGCCACATTAATCGGAAATGATTCACGTTTCAATCCTTGTTTTAGTGGATGTCTGGCTCAAATGCCGACAGAAAGATTAAAGAAGCCAGAGAACTTTGTCTGTTTCAATCCTTGTTTTAGTGGATGTCTGGCTCAAATCTAAAACCGTACCGGCAACGGAAGCAATCGGAACCCCGTAGTTTCAATCCTTGTTTTAGTGGATGTCTGGCTCAAATATCAGAACACTCTTTTCAACTGGTTCTATACCATGATGTTTCAATCCTTGTTTTAGTGGATGTCTGGCTCAAATCGCAAATTTTGGCAAAACTGAATGATTTCGACCACTTAGGTCAAATCCACTCGGCCTTATTTTGCCAAAAATTTCATAAAAATTTGTCAAAAAACGCACTTTTTTGCCCCCCTTTACATACTTTTTACAGGAATATCCGTAATATTTTCAGCCATGTATGACAGAAGGCACACTTTCGCCCAATAAATTACACATATTCCGACAAACAAAGTTCTTATATAGGGAATCCATTTCCCTGTCAACAATTTCTTTACAAAATTATAAAATCGGATCAAACCTCCGAAGTTTCGGAAACTCCAGATGTCCCTTACCTTAATTAATAGAAACCTATCCAAACTTCCGAAGTTTCAGAAACTCCGGAATTTTCAGCAGTGTGTGACAGAAGGCACACTCCCGCCTAGTAAATTACACACATTCCGACAAACAGAGCCTTCATACAGGGAATCCGTTTCCTTGTCAACAACTTTTTACAAAATTATAAAATCAGGTCGAACCTCCGAAACTCCAACAATATGTCACAGAAAGCACTTCCACCTGATAAATTACACATATCCTGACAAACAAAGGCTTTTATACAGGGAATCCGTTTCCTTGTCAACAACTTTTTACAAAATTATAAAATCAGGCCGAACCTCCGAAACTCCAACAATATGTCACAGAAAGCACTTCCACCTGATAAATTACACATATCTGACAAACAAAGGCTTTATACAGGGAATCCGTTTCCTTGTCAACAACTTTTTTTAACAGAAAATTATAAAATCAAGCCAAACCCATGCAGAAAATTTCAAGTATCAGTGGATTCCGTATCAGAACTGAAAAAAGTCCTTTTTTTAAGTTCTGACGTCGTGTTGGTTTCCCATATGCTTGTCACCGCATTTTTTAATCTCTTACATATCGTGCCGGTTCCCGAGTGCGGCCTTCGGCTTTGCCTCCGCATTTTTTTCAGTCCTGCCCGGAATGAAAAGTTGTGTCGTTTCCGGGTGCGTCCTTCGGCTTTGCCGCCGATTTTTTTCAGTTCCGCCCGGAAATGAAGTTGCCTTAAATCCGAGAGTTCTCTTAGTGGATGTCTGGCTCAAACACGGATTACAGACCGATACAGATACGGATTACAAGTTTCAATCCTTGTTTTAGTGGATGTCTAGCTCAAACTCATACAATACTTTTATCCCTCCCAAGTTTCAATCCTTGTTTTAGTGGATGTCTGACTTAAACGTGAAATCTTCCACCGCTTCATTTTTCATTTCATAGTTTCAATCCTTGTTTTAGTGGATGTCTGTCTTAAACGAACGTGGAACCGATTCCCGCCATTGACCTGGACCCGGGTTTCAATCCTTGTTTTAGTGGATGTCTGTCTTAAACCCGAGACCGAGGGAGACAGAGCATCCGAACGTAACCAGTTTCAATCCTTGTTTTAGTGGATGTCTGTCTTAAACATTTGGAAACTGTCAGCCCGACTTTCTCTTTCAATCCTTGTTTTAGTGGATGTCTGTCTTAAACTTGACACGACATGTCAGAACTTAATCCATTGATACCGTTTCAATCCTTGTTTTAGTGGATGTCTGTCTTAAACCCAAACAAGAGCAACTTACCCGTCCGGGTTGCTCAGGTTTCAATCCTTGTTTTAGTGGATGTCTGTCTTAAACAAGTTTCAGAAACTCCGGAGAACATTATGCCTTATGTTTCAATCCTTGTTTTAGTGGATGTCTGTCTTAAACCGCAAGTTTCGGCAAAATTGAATGATTTCGGCCACTTAGGTAAAATCCACTCGGCCTTATTTTGCCAAAAATTTCATAAAAATTTGTCAAAAAACGCACTTTTTTGCCCCCTTTACATACTTTTTACAGGAATATTCATAATATTTTCAGCCATGTATGACAGAAGGCACACTTTCGCCCAATAAATTACACATATTCCGACAAACAAAGTTCTTATATATAGGGAATCCATTTCCCTGTCAACAATTTCTTTACAAAATTACAAAATCGGATCAGACCTCCGAAGTTTCGGAAACTCCAGATGTCCTTTACCTTAATTAATAGAAACCTATCCAAACTTCCGAAGTTTCAGAAACTCCGGAATTTTCAGCAATGTGTGACAGAAGGCACACTCCCGCCTAATAAATTACACACATTCCGGCAAACAGAACCTTCATACAGGGAATTCGTTTCCTTGTCAACAACTTTTTACAAAATTATAAAATCAGGCCGAACCTCCGAAACTCCAACAATATGTCACAGAAAGCACTTCCACCTGATAAATTACACATATCTGACAAACAAAGGCTTTATACAGGGAATCCGTTTCCTTGTCAACAACTTTTTACAAAATTATAAAATCAGGCCGAACCTCCGAAACTCCAACAATATGTCACAGAAAGCACTTCCACCTGATAAATTACACATATCTGACAAACAAAGGCTTTATACAGGGAATCCGTTTCCTTGTCAACAACTTTTTTTAACAGAAAATTATAAAATCAAGCCAAACCCATGCAGAAATTTTCAAGTATCAGTGGATTCCGTATCAGAACTGAAAAAAGTCCTTTTTTTAAGTTCTGACGTCGTGTTGGTTTCCCATATGCTTGTCACCGCATTTTTTAATCTCTTACATATCGTGCCAGTTCCCGAGTGCGGCCTTCGGCTTTGCCTCCGCATTTTTTTCAGTCCTGCCCGGAATGAAAAGCTGTGTCGTTTCCGGGTGCGTCCTTCGGCTTTGCCGCCGATTTTTTTCAGTTCCGCCCGGAAATGAAATGTCGTGTCGGTTCTCGAGTGCGGCCTTCGGCTTTGCCCCGCCTTTTGAGCAGAAACTTTTAGGTATCAGTGGATTCCGGGGAATGAAATGTCACCCTTATTAATAGAAAGCAGACCCGAAACTCCAAAGTTTCATAGAACCTATACCTTATTAATAGAAAGCAGACCCGAAACTCCAAAGTTTCATACCTTATTAATAGAAAGCAGACCCGAAACTCCAAAGTTTCATAGAACCTATACGGCATCCTTCACAGAAGTCCAAAAGTAGTTTACACTTCTGGTGATATGGTTTCACCTCTCGCAGAGGCGCAGAGGCGCAGAGGTGCAAAGCACTGGGAAACAAAAACTCTGCGTCCTTTGTCTTTTCCAGAATCCACTCCTTCACCAAATCCAGCCCCTTCTCGTTCTCCGAAAGCTCAATCTGCTTCCGCCGAATAAACGCGGTGGAACCGAATTTTGAATGCCACACCCTGCTGAAAGGGTTGCCGTGACGATCAAGAAAAATCACATCAACATTGTGCTGATGGGCCAGAAACAAGGCATCAGACGAAATCATGACAGAAGTTGTGATCAGAATCGATTGAACCTTGATCGCCGCGATCTCCTGACCCTTCTCCTCACCCACCCTGACCTCAAAACACTCCCCTCTTTTACGGATAAAGCCGCCGTAGTTGTTGATAACAATTTGCATAATCTCCTCCTACACACAAATGGTTCTGAAAGCGCAATCATCACATTTGGCTTTGGATGATGTCTTTTTCGGGTAAAACCCCTTCTGAATAATCAGAAGCATCTCCTCGATAATTTTCTGAACCCCGTCAATATCTTTCTGCCTGAATTCTATATCAACCAGCTTGTTTTTGGACCGGGTATAAACGAGAAACCCCTTCCGCACCGGTCTGTTGTAATTTTCCGAAATCAGCATTCCGTAAGCAAGGGACTGGGTTTTGTAAGTCTTAAACTCCCTCTGCTTATACTCGGCAAACTTGTAGTCCAGCGGAGCCATGGTGCCGTCGTCCAGCATCAGCACCTCGTCAACAATCCCCCTGAGATGCAGTTTTTCAGAAGAAAGATAAACCTCGGCCTCCTTTTCCGTCACCCCTATCCTTTTTCGGAGATAAGCTTTGTTTATCTTTGTTTTGTCCTTATGTACTTCCCGCCCCTTCAGGACTTTGAAGCGTTTTTCCTCGTGTTCGTCCAAGCCGAGGCAGAACGTAAAGTAAATAAAACGGGGGCAGTAAAGATATGCGATGATTTCAGAAGGGGTAAGGCATATTTTCATATTTTAAATTCCATTCCTTTTTGCTCATCTGCTGACTCTGTTCCAGCCGATATCCGCATTTAAAAAATCAAAGTCTCCGATTCAATCTCTTTCCGGAAAAAACCTGTTTCATAATCATACAGGAACATCTGGTCTTCATCAGACTTTCCAATATACCCTCTCTCAACAACATACAATCTTTTTTCTGTCAGCTCTCTTACGCCGTTAGAATTATTATACAACTGTTGGATGACAGAGAGGGGGAGAGAAAGCTTATACTGATTGAAAGCCGATTTGATTTTCAAGTATATTCTCCTCCGTTCAAGCATTTCATTGCACTGCAAATAGACATTCTCATAAATATCCAGCGTATTGGCCGCATATTTCGTCAGCGGGATAAAAACATCCGCATAATTCCCCCTGGCATCATCAATCAGCCTGAAATCTTCGACAGCCAGTTCCTCGTCATCGCTGTCCCTGGTAAATCGCAGCTTTTCCACCGCTTCATACAATTCTCTTGCCTCTTCAAACGATTTACGATCCTCGTTTGTAATGAGATCATAATATTTCCCTATCAGTTGCAGATATTCGTTCTCTGAAAAAAATTCCTTTTCAGAGTCAAAAATCTCAAGACTCGTATTTATCGTGATCCTTCCGTATATCCGTTGAGCATCCCCTTCAAAATTAACAATATACAGCGGTGAGTGCCTGAATCCCTCCCGGTTATTCCTATTGATTCTGCCTGCAACCTGGATAACCGAATCAAGAGGTCCCACATCCCTGAACCCCATATCAAAATCCAGATCAACCCCTGCCTCCACACTCTGGGTGGATACCAAAATGACCTTTCTGTCTTCATCCAACAGTCTTTTGATCTTTCGGATCACATACTTTCTGTGAACAGGGACAATATTTGTCGAAAGATAATAGATATCAGATATGGTCTCCTCTTCAGATAACCGTTCAAATATATCCAAAGACCTTTTGATTGTATTGACAACAATCAGACAGGATTTTGAAGGATCCCATTTTTCACAAAACAGCGCGTAAAAATCATCCGCGTTTTCCAGAGGATTCTCTTTATCAATCAGAGATACAAGCTTTGTTCTTTCAAATTGTTCAAAATAAAACCCAGTCTCTTCAGAATTCAGCAGCGGCCTGAATTCTATCTGTTTTTGCTGATTGTGTTCAAACACCCGGTTTGCAGTCTCAAAAATCAGAGGCTGCGTGGCGGTCATCAGGATCATTCTGCAATTCAGAAATTCCGACAAATGATACAGGACCGTGCCGATTAACGGCCAATATTCCGCCTTTATGTTCTGAACCTCATCAAGAATGATAATCGACCCGGCGATCCGATGAAATTTCTTCAGCATTCTGTTCCTATTTGAAATAACCGAATGAAAAAACTGAACAAACGTCGTCAGGACAACATCTGCCTGCCAATCTTCAATCTCAAGCAGCTTTTTGGATAACTGCACCTCATCATCACCGACGCTCTCTTTTTCCGCCATTCCCCATATATCGGTATATTGATGATGTTTTAATAACGAAATTCCCTCCTTGCGGAATAATTCACAAAAAACCTTATACGTCTGCTCAATGATGTTGATAAACGGCAGACAATAGATAATCTGTGGCTGATACTTCTGAACGCTGCTGATTTTTTCTTTTAACTTCAAAGCAAAATTCATAACAGACAAGGTTTTTCCGATCCCTGTCGGCGCGGTGATCGTAAACAGCCTGTCTCTGCTGACATCAATCTCACTGAGCCTGCTTTCAATGTTATCTTTTGCCCGGGTCCTTATATCAGCGAGGTGCCGGTCTTTTTTACGGGCAAGATAATCATCAACCAGATTCGGAGATATGGGAGAAGGGGAAAACAGATTTGCTTCTCCAGCGTCAATCTTGTCCGAAGAGATTAAAAGGGAAAAGAGATAGAGTGTGAGAAAATAGTGATCTGCTTTGGCTGACTTCCGTTGCAAGCGGTTCGCCGTCTTTCTGAGCTTCTTTTCCCTGTATTCCAAAAAGTGTTCCGTTAACAGAAATGTATCAGAATCACGAAAATGATCTTTAACAAGCCCTTCAATTTCGAGTTTGGCATGTTTCAACAGATTTTCTGACTGTATCTTTAAATTCCTTTGCTCGGAAAGTTGCCGCGACATGTCCGATAACTTCCGGGGGTTCGGAAGTGAGCCGTGATGATGTTTGATACAGAAGAAAACAATGAAAGGAAGGAGGCTTCCGCCACGGTCAGTCCATTTGTCAGCAAAATTAAAAGCAAAAACAGCAGACAGCAGAGAATGATTTTTTTTAAGCTCATTTTTGAACTTTCCGCGCAGAAGATAATCCTGAAAATAGGTGGTGTGTTTGCCCATGTCGTGAAACAAACCCAAAAGCTCAGGCAGATCCGGAGGAAGCCGAAGATTGTTGAAATTAACGTAAGGATGGAGATTTAACGCCATATTTTCGACAACACCTTCAAGGTGTTGTCTTATTTTTTTTGTGGGAGATACTGAGCCGTCGTCATTTTTCCGGGCGTGTGAATAAAATTCCATTATTGGATCATTCTCCTGACTTCAGCGCAGAAACAGAATGCGTTCTTTCCGATCATCCCGGGACAGCAGAAAATAATCGGAGTTCAATTTCACATCTAAGGAATTACCGTTCAAATCAAACAAAACCTGGGAATGCGTTTTTAAATACCTGTCTTTGTCAAAGTCCATCGGCAGGGTTTCCTGTACCAAATGGCACCCCGCGTTCCCAGGACCAGGGAATTCTTCCAAGCAATTCAGAGGAATTGCGGAATCAATGAGGATGCTTTCATCTGAATTTACAGTCTCTGCATCCCCATATAAGACAAAATTGTCTGTGAATGCCGTAAAATTCGCAGTGCCGAAAGAGACCGGATAACAGGTCTCTTTCCCTTTCTTCAACTGCTCTCCGAGCTTCTCGAAATGCGGTCTGTTCTTGTCCGTTTTGGAACGATAATAAAACCGATAGGACACAAAGCTGCCAGTCTCTCTTATCTTCAAAGGCGACAAGAACTCAAAAGGAACCATTGTATTTGAAATATACATATTCTTAGTGGCTTGAAAATAGGAGCCATTCAGGTCATTAAGATGTTCCACCTTCAGATACTTGAGCTTCTGCACGGACTTCCTGACCCTGCTTAACACGCGAATACCGATATCGCAATTCTCCAGAGAAAAATCCTCATAATAGGTATCCCTTTCAATCCCCAACATCCCGGCGATTATTCCGATTATGGTTGTCCTCGGAGGGATAAAATGTGTCAAAGCAGAGGAATTTGAATAAAACTTGCGAAAGTGTGCAAATTTTCCGCAGACATCAAAAGCCAGAACTTCCATTGCATTATTCTCCTCCTGATTTGAAAGCAACATCCTTTATCTTCGCTTTTATGTTGGCGTCCAAGTTCTTTCCGAATGCGTCAAAAGCGGTTCCAGGCAAAGGCGTCCGCCACAGATGAATTTGTTGGATCACTGCATTGTTTGCATTGATCAGGTTTTCCAGTTTTGAAAAGTCCATATTCAGGTTATCAACGGATCTGATGGGCTGATTCTTCTCTTTGACCGAACAGGATACGAAGTCCCGCAGATCTCTCAGATATCCGTTATATCCATCCGCATACTCCAACTCCAGGTAAAACATGGAATACTGGTCGCTCTTGCTCCTTGTAGGCTTATACGAAACAGAATTGATGATCGCCTCCCTGAATAACCGGACATCCTCTTGGGTGAGTCCTGTTTTTGCCGCAAGATACTTGTTGATCGTGCCATGAAAAGCGATCAGGGAATAATACAGCCGATAATCCTTTCCCATTGTGGAAGCATCTTTTTCAGAACTCGACATGGTAGGGACAATGGTGTTGGACTTTATCAGTTCCACAGGATGAAGGGAGTATCCCCAGTTCAACTGGATCGGCCCGGTATAGGTGCTGGAGAATCCTTCAACAGCAAAAGCGCCGCCGAACATACGAATATCAGCAAGACTTTGTTTGATGATCTCCTGCAAAAGAGCGTTGTTGAATTTGGGAAACTGCTCCCTGATGGTTTTAACATGCTTCGGATCCTTTTTGTCTTTCTTTGTCTTAGAAATTCTTCTAAGCTCGGCATAGGTCTTCTTATCTTCTTCAAGATGCTCTGTCAGCGTGTTCCACAGATTCCTCAATTCTTCATTTTCAGAAAAAATTTCATCTAAGGATTCCTGGCTCCCCGTAACCTTCTCGACAATATGATTCAGCATGATATCCGCTGACACCTTTCGATCCGCCAAGGTGTCAACAAAAATCTTCTTGCCTGAATCCTTGAGATATTCCCTGATATTTCTTTTGATCCGAAGATCCGTCACCAGATTGGTCTTGGTGTCGTAATCCATCCTCGGCTTGTTCTCCATATCCGGATCTCCGTTGGGGTTCGACTTCTTAGCCTCATAAATAAACAGAACATCCGAATTCGCCTTAACAGTCTCGTTACTCATTTTTCACTCCTTTGTTGTTATCATTGTCAGAAACGTCTTCACTTTCTGACGGACTGGCCTCTTCATTTTTTGACGGATTGGCTACCTTGTATGCATAGCCGGAAAGCAGGTAAAACACATTCTCAAATTCTGACAGTTCCCAGGAAGCATCACTTTTGTCAAAGTAATATTTGCACAACGAGTTGAATTTTTCCACATCAGAATACTTTAATGCTTCATACTGAACAAGCTTTTCAAACGTATCCACATAGAGCCTTTTCAAATCGTCCGATGACATTCCCTGATAGGTGATCTTTTTCAGAATCGGCTTATGCTTATGCCCCTTCAGACTCTGGGAATATCCGACTTGGTTAATCAGTGTTCCCAGATAAAACAAAGCCCTCTGGGGTTCGCCAAACTTGTTTTCTGAAAGAAATGCCTCCATCTCTTCAGACGTTTTAATTTCACTCTTCCCTTCTTCCATTAACGGTTCCTCCTTGTCAACCAGATTTAAATCCTCCAATGTCCTTACGAGAACCAGGTATCTGTAAAAATAATCTTTAACAGCAAAATCAAAGGAATCCTCAGCATAATATCTCAGATTTTTATAAACGCTCTGCTGGTTCATGCAGAGATGGTACATGGCTTCACAGAAATATGAGAAAACCACATCCTTTTCAATCCGTCTTCCGCCAAGCAACTGAGAATAAAAAAGAAGCGCTTTGTTTTTTGTATCTGAAATTCTTCCGTCCTGTTTGTATTTAATCGGAATCAGGGAATAAATTGAACTCAGACCGAATCCTTTATCAAACTTGCCTTTTATTTCCCGTTCATATTTCAGATAATTTTCAGCAATTCGTATCGCGACCTTTGAAAAATAGAATTCCGGCACATCATGGATATGGTTGATGACTTTAAAATATTTCCCGTCCGTTTCATAACTCAGGAAATCCAGCGTGAATTGCAAATCTTCCTCATCATTTTCGGCACTGTCTTCAACCGATTTGATAAATGCATCAAATTTTTCTTCCCTGAATGCTATGTCAACTTTAGAGTGTAATCTTTCAAAATATTCCGGAGAGATTTCTTCCTCAAAACTTAGTATTTTGGGAATCAGAAGCGTTGGGGTTTCTGCAATGCTTATGCCCATATTGTCATTGACAAATCCCTCACCCGCGCGAAGCTTTTTCAGACACTCGGAACAGATGCGATAGTTTTTGTCATAATGCTTTAAATCGGATGCTGAACTAATGGCTGTTGTTGTAAACAGCCTCATTCTCTTGACATTTTTCAGGTTTTTGCTTGAACTCGGTTTCCTTTCTTTGCATAAGTAGCAGTAGTCCCCTTTATTGTTTGCGGATTTTGCAATCTTTCGCTTCAGCTTGGTTAAGACGAGGGCTTTATATTCATCCATCTCAGCAATATTTATCAGATCCGTCTGTTCACCCTCTCTGACCGCCAGTGTTACCAAAACGATCTTTTCATTGCGATCCAGTTTGATTAATTTTTTGATTAACTGGAGCGGACTCAGTTTAAGATAATCATCTTTCATTCCTTCTATCTTTTTCAGATTGATTTCCTGATTTTCCCAGTCATACAGAGGACTCTTTGTGACTTTCTTTACGATTTTGTGTAAAGAATTTGTCTCATAGCTGTCTTTATACACGTCTTCTGTTTTATCCAAGAGTCTGGAAAGGGTTTCCCCCATGAGATATTTGGAGGATTTGGGAACTCTGGTTACATAAAACTGTCTTTCTTTCCCTTTGTTGTTTTCGCAATAAACAAATCTTTTCCTGCTTTTTTTGCCGTCAAATACAATCAGGTTATCCGAACTTATGATAATTTTATCATCAGCCAAATCAAAAACAATCTTTAAAATATAATTTTTGATTTCTGTGACATTTCCCTTTTTGTCTTTTTTGCTTTTTTCAACTTTTAAAGATTCGAGCATACAGTCAATCGGTTCTTGATTGCCGGAGACTGCTTTTCCGATTTTATAAATCGCATCTATCATATTGCCTTTTAACCTCCTCTGAAACGGTTCTTTGCAAGTCGTTTGGAACAATTTGCAAAATTGTTCTACAATCAATTGTTTCTTTGCAAGTCGTTTGGAACAATTTGCAAAATTGTTCTACAATCAATTGTTTTTTGCAAGTCGTTTGGAAAATTGTTCCACAATCAATTGTTCCGCGATCAATCGCGGAACAATTTGCAAAATTGTTCCACAATCAATTGTTCCGCGATCAATGGACGTATTTTTAGCATGTATTTGGAAAATGTCAAGAGATAATTTAGCCCGCTCAGAATTTTTTTGATAAATTCTGCTTAAATTTTCTTTTTCACAGTCCCAAACCCCCGTGAAACCGACTTCCCAATCCCCAGATCATCCGGAATAACAAAGTTCGTCTTAAACATCCCCGCAAATCCGATCATGCTTCTGCCTTTCAGGTTCACCGGCCGCTCCTTCATCCGAATCTCTGCCCTGATCTCCTGCCCTTTTTCAACCCAATAGTCCAGATATTTTGACATGGAAAGGATGTTCCCGATCAGTTTCCTTTTGAGCATCAGATTTCTTTCAGCATGGTCCGTGATTCCGGAATATTGGCGATAACTGGCCTGATTCAGTCCGATCCATGGTGACGCGAACTCATACATAAATGTCTCCGCGGAATAGCCGAAACTGACCTCCTCCAATTTCAGATCCTTTTCATACACGGGAATCTCAGTCTCACCAATCCGAATCTTTTCCAGCGTCATGAATATCGCGGCAAAAGCCTCCACCGCCTTATCGGTTATGGCGATGATAACCGGCGTTCCGCGCAACAATTTGAACTGAATCAGCGGATACCGGTATATCGGCTTTCCGGTTACAGGATCATGGTTATGGATCACATCGTAATCCTTAAAAAGATTTCCCACAAAACCACGAAGTTTGTGGATTTGTGATGGTTTCAGCCTAATGTTGCTTAAAAGCAAAGTTGATTTTTTCATTTTTTGTTCCTTATGTTGCATAAATGCCTCTTAATCTCAATCTTTATCAAATGACTTCATTTATACTTGAAAAATCTTAATGTCAAGCTTTTTTTTTTTACATTTTATTTTGAAAAAAATGATTCAGGAATGTGTATCTTTTTGTGTATCTTTATCTTTATGTATCTTTTGTGTATCTTATTTTATATTTTAATCTGAGCCGGCGGGTTTGTCAATCCGTCGGGAAATTAGTACCCGGCCATATATTTTCGGGTAGAATTATCAGCGGAATTCGGTGAGCCAGCCCAAATGAGATTCGGATAAAAATACCGGAAAACTTTTGGCCAATTCTACAAACATGTCGGCCCTACGGGCCTCGTCTGGTGGTATCCTGCGATTTCTACAAACATGTCGGCCCTACGGGCCTCGTCTGGTGGTATCCTGCGATTTCTACAAACATGTCGGCCCTACGGGCCTCTGTCTGGTGCTACGCCTGCGATTTCTCGGCTCGGATTGCCAAATCCGAGCCGCCGGATTTAGTAATCCAGATGGAGCGGGAGGGCGAGCCATCCTGCCAGGAGCGGGAGAGCGGATCCTCTCCCCGCTCGGCTCGGATTGCCAAATCCGAGCCGTCGGATTTAGCAATCCGGCGGGAGCGGGAGGGTGAGCCGCCGGATTTAGCAATCCGACGGGAGCGGGAGTGCGAATCATCTTCCCGCTCGGCTCGGATTGGTAAATCCGAGCCGCCGGATTTGGCAATCCGGCGAGAGCGGGAGGTGAGCCGCCGGATTTGGCAATCCGCCGGGAGCGGGAGGGTGAGCCGCCGGATTTGGCAATCCGCCGGGAGCGGGAGAGGGAAATTCAAATCCTCTTGATCGAACCAAACCCGCGAGAAACCGATTTCCCCAGCCCGATAAAGTTCGGCAGGATCATGTTGGCGGAAAACTCAAGGCTAAATCCGGCCATCTGATACCGTTTGAATGAGAGCAGCCGGTGATTCGGCAGCCTCGGAATTTCGACCTTGATCTGCCCGTCCACATTCCAGCCAACCCCTTTCGCGAAGGAAAGCATGTTTCCGGTCAGGATGCGCCGGAGAAATTCAGTCTTATCCTCGTCTTTTTTCATGGCGGCGAATTTTTCGTAGTTCTGCTCATTCAGCGCAAACCAGTTCAGGATACTGTACTGAACCTGCGACGAAGAGAGTCCGCACATAAAATAGTCAAAGGTGATATGCCTGATATCCGTCTCCACTTTTTCTCCGTGGATAACAAGGCTCCAGTCCATCTTTTCAAAAAACTTGACGATCTCCTCGGTCCCCCGGTTGATGCAGAGAATCGCCGGATTTCTGCGGATCATCTTGTACTGAATCAGCGGATATCCATAGCGAAACTGCTCTCCGAGGTGATTGTGAAACAGGGTATTCTCCTGCCCCACCTTCTTTATCACGGCCCCGCGAAATGCGGGAATCTTCCGCCTTTCGAGTTCAAAATCGAAAATGGCGAGGAAGTGTTTGATCTCGGCTGATACGCTTTTTTCGGGTGTTTTTGTTGTTTTCATAGCGAATTATCCTTATTTTAGTGTGAATCCAGAAACACAGAGAACACAGAGAAGTCACAGAGAGCCACAGAGCCGCATAAGTCTCTGAGGAATCTCTGCGGCCCTCTGTGCGCCCTTTGTGTCCTCTGTGGTTTTAAAAAAGAAGCCATCGTTACAGCTAAAGCCGTTTCATTCTTTCGAGCAGCACAGCGTTTATCCGTTCAAACGGCTTCGGTTCAATCTCCAGCCCGCTCTTTTCCAAAATGATCTTAACCACAGTCTCCATATCCTCAAGCACGTCTCCGCTATAATTCTCCGTTATAATCTCCTCGGAAACGCCGCTGAAACCGTGGCCGATATTACTTTGTGCTTGCATTCAGAATGGTTAACCCGACAATCTCATCCCCGTCTGTGCGAATGAGAACGTCGGCATCCCATTCCACTGTTTTCTTAGCCCGCTGAGGTTTCCGAAAACTTAAATACAAAACATCGGCTTCCTCATCATAGTCAATCCATATATGATTTGCCGGGAGTTTTGCCAGATCGGAAGAAAATCCCAGGCAGGTTTGGATGACTTGGCTATTTACGAATTCCATCTCCATATTATCTCTCCTTTTGGCTTGTTATTCAGAAAATATGCTGTGATGATAAAACCGTCTTTTTTTGAAATTTCCCTGTACACCATCAGCCATTTATGTTTGCCCATATTTTTCACAGCCTTCAGTGTCCCTTTACCACCTTTCATAAGTCAGTCGTATCGGAACACCATTAACAGAATTGACAATATCCATAATTCTGATCCTATATATTTTGGTATTCCCGGGGCAATGTCCCGGGAATAAAGCAAGTTTCAAACCAAGCGTTTAAGCTTGTCGTAATTCTCAAGCTTGGCTGTACTCCATCTCTTATTCTTCTTAATGACTTCGAGAAGCTTTGCAGCCAGAATCTTCCTGATTTCATCAGGAATATCGCACACCAAAAAGGGCCCTGTATAGCCGATGTTAACGCCAATTCCTTTCAGAGAAATATTCTTCAACTCGCCCAGATCCTCCGGCTTTATCTTTCCGGCAAACTTCACAAAGTTCTCAGGGCTGGGCCGCATCCGGAATTCTTCAAAATTCTCCATGAATTCTGTTTTCCGTGGTTCCGGGGGAGAGGGTTTGGCTTCGGACACGGCCGCTTTTTCCTCGGAAACTTTTTCAACCCATATCCATCCCAGGGGATACGCAGGTCTTCCGTTTTGAAACGCGATCTTGCGGGTTTTGGGAATTCAGAGAAATTCCTGCTTCCCAAATTGAACCGCACCCTCAATTTTTTCAGCATATCCGCATCCATGTAGTTCCCAGTCATCCCTCTCCAGCCGGATCCCCAGCCGAGATGAAGCAAGAATCCGGCGTTGTCCTCTGGAATCTCCTCTTGAAGACGGCTATAAAAGTTCACCATCTGTCCCATCTTGCAGAATTCAAAAAACGTAATCTCATTGGCAATAAAATGCCGAGCGAACGCATTGCATTTCTCAGGCAGATGAGCGAGCAGTTCCTTTTTGTTATCAGAGAACTTCAAACCTTTTGCCAGTGGATCATCAAACAGAAAGTCACCGGTCTTCATCTTGCCAGTTGATACGGATCCGGGATTCAGAGATTCACAGTAGAGAGAGGTCGCTTTTTTCGGATCCTGGCCAGTGAAGCCGTTTCTTCCCATCTTTTTCCATCCGCCGCTTTTGTCTGTCAGATTGAAGACTTTGGATTCAACAACCCTCATATCCGACAAAGGGAATTCTACATCTCCCACCTGAAGTCCGCGCATGAAATCATAATTCGGGGTTTTCCCGAACAGCTTCTTATCCAGTGCATCATCAGCCCGCTGATCCGAGACTCTTGATCTGATGATACCCTCCAGAGCCGGGCGGATGTCGGTGGACTGAATCAGATGCCACAAAAAGACGGTTCGGATCGCGCCCTTGATCGAAAAAGGAATCCACAAACGGCGGGAGCAATTCTGTTGCCAGCTTTTTTGCCGCGTTAAACCCAGGGTATGATCTCCTGACGCGGACAAATGCCGCAGGGCCATGATCAGGGCCAAACGCTCGCTCAATGTCAGATTCCCCACAGGTAAGGTACTGTCCTGGTGGATCACGAGCCTTTTCAGTTTTCGGTCGTATCCGAAGACAAATCCCATTTCTGCCAAAATATCCCTGTCTTTGTAAAACTGGGACTTGCTGATGCCCAGTTCTTTCACCAACTGGGGAACCGTTCTGAGGGGCAATGTTTTGACTTCCAGGATGATCTTCATCAACCGATGGATTCGTTTTGTGTATTTTTTGCTGATTCATAATGGGGATGATAAAGAGGAAAAGATGGCTTTGCAAGCTTTTTTCAGAACTCAGTCCACCAGAGAGTGGACTGAGTATCCTTATTATATAAAAGAGGTTGGTGTTTGGTGGTTCATGCTTTGCGGGACAGGATTTGGTTTATCAGCCCGGACCTCCGGAGTTTTAGAAACTTCAGATGTCTTAATAGATATAAATTCGGACCCAAAAAACCCATCACAGGAAAATATCCTTTTACAGTTTTAAAAACTTGGCCATCAGTTTTTTAACTTTCACCTTTATTATTATCATGCTATTCGCTAGCAGTTTGTATAAATAAGGTCGGTTCAGCTTAAAAAAACTAAGCATCGAGTAACACCATAACCCCATGCTTACATTTGATTCAATCCTTTTTGTTTCAACAGTTTTCAATGGCAAATCATCACAGACAAATATTATGTTAAAAATCACAGATTATCTATTGACAATCCCACAAAAATTATTGCATAATCGGATTTTGGCCGCCTGAAGGCGGAACTACGAACCTGATTTCAATCTTTAACAGGAGGACGGAACATGGCTTGCTGGATGAACTTGGGCCAGACGATGAAAGTAAACGCCAAAAAATTCCCGGATACCATTGCACTGAGGGACAGGGAAAGGCGATTTACTTTTCCGGAGGTGAACAGACGGGTGAACAGACTTTCCCACAGCCTCCTCTCTCTCGGCCTGAATCACGGAGACAAGGTTGCCGTGCTGATGGAAAACAGCATTGAAATCATAGAAGTCTATCTGGCAACGGCAAAGACCGGGCTGATCATTGTGCCCATAAATTTTCGGCTGAATACCGAGGAAGTCACATATATAACAGACAACTCGGACGCCAAAGCGTTCATTGTCCATGACATGTTTTCAGCCATCACGGATCAGATAAAACCGGATCTGAAAAACATAAAACCCGACAGATATGTTGTCGTGGGTGAGCCCGCAGACGGATACAAGCCGTATGAGGAATTTATCGGAATGTCACCGGAAAGCGAACCGGATGCGCTTGTCAGGCCGGAAGATACCTGGTTGCTGATCTATACATCCGGCACCACCGGAAAACCGAAAGGGGTTGTCCGCTCCCATGAATCCCATATTGCCTACTACCTCATCAACGCCGCTGATTTCGGGTTTGCTGAGCATGACATATGCATGAATGTCATGCCCCTGTGCCACATCAACTCCGTCTTCTTTACCTTTATATTTCTTTACATCGGCGGAAGTGCGTATATCCATCCCGCGCAGTCTTTCAAAGGGGAAGAGATACTGGAGATCATCGAGCGGGAAAAAATCACATTCATTTCGCTTGTCCCGACGCATTACAACATCATTCTGAACGCCTCGGAAGAGGCCGGAAAACATGATGTCCGTTCCATACGAAAACTCCTCTGCTCTTCTGCTCCGGTAAGAAAGACCACGAAAAAGGCAATCATGGAATTTTTCCCGGGCGTCGAACTGTATGAGGCTTATGGTTCCACAGAGGCAGGGATTGTCACCATACTCAAGCCGGAAGACCAGTTGAGGAAACTGGGATCCATCGGATATGAATCTCTGGGAACAGATTTTGTCAAAATACTGGACGAGGCTGGAAACGAAGTCGGCGTCGATGAGATCGGCGAGCTTTTCTCCCGCGGTCCCATGCTCTTTGACGAGTATTACAAAATGCCTGAAAAGACTGCCGCTTCCTTCAGAGGAGAGTGGTTCAGCGCGGGCGACATGGCCAGGCGGGATGCGGACGGTTTTTACCAGATGGTGGATCGGAAGGACAACATGATCATCACCGGCGGTGAAAATGTCCATCCAAGCGAAATAGAGGAAATCATCGGCAGTCATCGCGATATTTTCGATGTTGCAATTATCGGCCTGCCGGACGAAAAATGGGGAGAGCGGGTGGTCGCGGTGGTTATCCCGAAAGAGAACGCCCAGATTGATGACAAGACCGTCATAAACAGTTGCAAAGAGAAACTGGCAGGATACAAGTGTCCGAAACAGGTCATATTCATCAAAGCGGACGAAATGCCGAGGACGCCCACCGGTAAGATACTCCATCGGAAGTTGAGGGAGTCGGTTGACGGTTGACGGTTGACGGTTGACGGTTTACGGTTTACGGTTTGACGGTTGACGGTTTACAGTTGACGGTTTACGGTTGGGAGTTGACCGTAAACCGTAAACCGTAAACTGTAAACCGTCAAACCGTAAACCAAAAAAAGGAGCAATGAAGTGTTGACAAAAGCATTTATACCGTATAGAGGTTATTACTCTAGTCCTTTTGCCAGATGGCAGGGGAGCATGGCAAATGAAAATGCCATTATCCTGGGTGCCGATACTTCCAAAAGGTGGTTTGCCGAAAAGAACTGGGATCCTGAAATGTTCGATTATCATTTCTTGGGCATCACCATTCATCAGCACCGCATGTTTTACGGAAGCACATGGTCGGCGGGCATGATGGGCGCGGCCGGTATTCCGGGAGCGACGATCATGCAGGCATGTTCAACCTCAACGACCTGTGTGTATCAGGCAAGTCTGGGAATAGAGACTGGCTATTATCAGAATGTGTATTGTCTGATGGTTGACAGATGCTCAAACGGACCGCATACGGTCTGGCCCAATCCGTCAGGGCCTGGCGGGGAGGTGGAATCGGAAAACTGGATGATGGACAATTTCAACCGGGATCCCTGGGCAGGGAACGCCATGATCCAGACCGCGGAAAATGTGTCCAAAGAAGCCGGCATTACAAGGGAGCAGTGTGACGATACCGCATTTCGGCGATACGAGCAGTATGAGGATGCGCTTGCCGATGACCGCGCTTTTCAGAGACAATATATCTTCCCTGTGGAAGTCAGGCTTTCCAAAAAGAAGACTTTGCGGATTGAAGCAGATGAGGGGGTGACAGAAAGCGCCAGAGAGGGACTTGCCAAACTGAGACCGGTTCTGCCGGACGGCGCTCATACTTTCGGCTCACAGACCCACCCCGCGGACGGAAATGTCGGCATTACGGTGACGACTGAGGAAAAAGCAAAAGAACTGAGCGCGGATCCCGGCATCCCGATTCAGGTGATATCTTACGGATATGCCAGGGCAAAAAAAGGCTTTATGGCCATGGCGGTCGTGCCGGCAGTGAAGATGGCGATTGAAAAAGCCGGTATCGGTATTAATGATGTGAAGACCATAAAAACCCATAATCCATTTGCTGCAAACGATATCTATCTGGCGCAGCAGATGAATATTGACGTGAACAGCTTCAATAACTACGGAAGCCCCCTGATTTTCGGACATCCCCAGGGACCCACAGCCGGCCGATGTATCATCGAAGGAATCGAAGAGACCGTCATGCTGGGCGGCGGTTATCTCCTCTTCGGCGGATGCGCGGCAGGGGATACAGCCGCAGGGCTGGTGTTGAAGATCGGTTGACGGTTGACGGTTTACGGTTTACGGTTTACGGTTTACAGTTGGTCAGTGGCAACGGACTACGAACAACCGGCAACCGGCAACTGGCAACCGTCAACCGTCAACCGTAAACCGTAAACCGTAAACCGTAAACCGTAAACCAACAAATAATGAGATACCAAAGACAGATTCAGTTCGCTGGTCTGGGAGAAGAGGGCCAGGCAAAGCTTGGCCGGGCAAGGGTGGTTCAGGCGGGTTGCGGCGGGCTCGGTTCAACTTTGGCCCAGTGCATGGTTCGTGCGGGCGTGGGCAAACTGACAATTATTGACCAGGATACGGCGGATATTACCAATCTTCACCGCCAGTTTCTTTTTGATGAGGCAGATGTTCGGAAAAAGGCTCGGAAGGCGGTTGCGGCCGCGGAGAAATTAAAGAATGCGGATTCGGGTGTGGAAGTTGTCGGGATCGCAACGGAGTTGTCTTCATCCAATGCTGACCGGCTCCTTTCGGGACACGACTTGGTACTCGACGGCACTGACAATATGGAGACCCGGTACATTATCAATGACTGGTGCGTTAAGAACAACATCCCGTGGATCTACGGCGGGGTTGTGGGAGCGACCGGCGTGACCATGGTCGTCCTTCCGGGTAAAGGCCCCTGTCTGCGCTGCCTGCATCCGGAAACGGAGACAGATGAAAGCGCTGCCTCCGTTGAAGCTCTGGGAATCATTAACACAGTGCCGGCGTTTATTGCGCTGCTACAGGCCACCGAGGCTATGAAACTTCTGATAAACAGCCCGGACCTCATATTGGATTTGAGAATTACTGACCTTTGGTCCGGAGACTATCAGCGCATTTCAGTCAAACAGGATCCGCAATGTCTTTGTTGTGGAGGATAGGGTTAAGGGTTAAGGTGCCCTGCATCAACCCTTAACCCTTAACCCTTATAACCCTTAATCCTTAACCCTTATTTAATAAGGAGGTTTTATGAAAAAACAAGGAAAAAAAAGCAATGCCCAGTTGATCATCGGGACATTGTTGTCAGGCAAGACTTTGAAGTCCCGGGATGTTTCTGATATTATCCGCAAGGGTGATGGCAAGAAGATCAATGTTCAGGATGTCGCGAGTATGCTTTCCAAAGTCAGCAATCCCCGGAAAAGCGATCTGGGGTATTTTATTGAAAGGGTGAAAGATGGGAACACTTTTGCCTACTATATGGTTAAGGAGGCCATCAAGCTTTCAGAGGAACAGGCGTATGGTCTGACTTTGAAGATCGGGAAGGATAAATACTCGCTTGACCGGGCTCTCAAGGATTTTCCCGGATTACGCAAATATGTCAAACCCGGTCCCAAATCCAAACCAGCGCCTTCCAAGGTTGCCAAACCTGCGCCTTCCAGACCGTCGCCTTCCAAGGCCGCCAAACCTGCGCCTTCCAAGGCCGCCAAACCTGCGCCTTCCAAGGCCGCCAAACCTGCGCCTTCCAAGGCCGCCAAACCTGCGCCTTCCAAGGCCGCCAAACCTGCGCCTTCCAAGGCTGCTGCCAAACCTGCGCCTTCCAAGGCCGCCAAACCTGCGCCTTCCAAGGCCGCCAAACCTGCGCCTTCCAAGGCCGCCAAACCTGCGCCTTCCAAGGTTGCCAAACCTGCGCCTTCCAAGGCTGCCAAACCTGTGCCTTCCAAGGTGATTCGGCCTGAGGCCGCCAAACCCAAACCAGTCATAAAGGTTGTTAAAAAGCCCCTTCAAAAACCAGCGGCAACAACAACCCCCAAATCTGTTTCGGCAGTCCTGGATATCGACAAGCTGGCCGCCGTGATAGTCAAAAAAATCGCCTCTGACCTCGGAAAACTCAAGGTTGAGGTAAACTTCAAGGACACAAGGCCAAGGTAAGCTTCAATGTTGAGGAAAACCGGAGATTAACCTTCCGGTTTACCCTGAATAACGCATTCGTTCCAAAAAAAGAAGGTAATGAGCAAATTCAGCCACAGACATCAGTTAAAAAAAGATAAGATGCCCCTTATTCTGGCGGGCGCGGGCCTTTTGGCCCTGATTATCTTTCTTGTTGTGGTATTCCCGAACGACAGGGAAACCGAGACGCAAATCGAGAAGAGAACCGAGCAGACTGAGGCCGGATCGGGAGAAACGGCTGAAAGGCTTGCCCGCCTCGAGGCGCGGCACAGAGCGCTTGAGCAGATGATGGTCAGGTTTGAGGAATTGGATAAGTCCCTGTCCTCAAGGATGGATCATATTGAAAAGGTACTGGAATCTTTGCAAAAGAAAGTGGCAGTATCCGCGCCCACAGTTTCTCAGCCTGCCAGAGCGCCTGAAAAAAGAACAAGAACAACTGTCCGATACCACCATGTTCGCGACGAAGACACGCTTTACAGGATCAGCCGCAAATATGGTCTGACGGTGGAAGCATTGCTGCGTATGAACAATCTGACTCCCGATGCGCTCATTCACCCCGGACAGAAACTTATTGTAGGTCCTGCAAAATAATATGAACAGAATATCTGACAAGACGGATTTTGCCATTTATCTTTCTCCGACAGCGATCATTGACAGCGATCATGAGGAAATAAAAGCTTATGCGGAGGATGCTGTCAGGAATGCGGGGAAAGATCCGGTTGCAAAGGCTGTCAGACTCTGTTCCGCGGTCCGGGACGGCATCTGGTATGATCCGTATTGTCCGTTTTATCTTCCGGAACACTACCGAGCAAGCAATGTCTTAAAAAGCGGCCGCGGATTTTGTATCAGCAAGGCATCGCTTCTCTGCGCCCTTGGAAGATCATGCGGCATCCCGTCGAGGGTCGGATTTGCGACGGTTCGGAATCATCTTGCCACCAGACAACTGCTTGAATACTTGGGAACAGACCTGTTTGTCTGGCACGGATTTACCGAGTTCTGCTTGGAAGGCAAATGGGTCAGAGCAACCCCTGCGTTCAACAGTGAACTCTGCAAAAAACACCGCGTCAGCCCCCTTGAATTCAACGGCCGGGAGGATTCCGTCTTCCATGCCTATAACATGGAAAATCAGAAGTACATGGAATACACCGCATATCACGGAACATACCCGGATATACCGGTGGACCGCATCATCGCCGCATGGAAGGAAGCGTATGGAAAGACTCGTGTCAGGAAATGGATAAGCGATCTTGAGGGATCAGGCGGAAGGTCGGGCCGCGATTTCGATAAGGAAGATATTATTTCATGAGCTTCTTCTGTCTGAATCTGATCGTAAACCGGGTTCCCCGGGTCTGGTCCAGTCGGAGACTTCCTTCGAGCTGCTCTTCAGTCAGACCTTTTACCAAAGTCAGCCCCAGGGTCTCAGCACGACGAAAATCAAACCCGGGGGGAAACCCTGTCCCGTTATCGCATACCGACAATTCCACCTGATCCTCGTCAACAAGCCGCGTACTTATCCTGATCTCTCCCGGTGTGCTGTCAGGAAAGGCGTATCGGAGCGAATTGGTGATCAGCTCGTTGATAATCAGACCGACCGGAACCGCATCATCCAGATTAAGTAAAATATCATCCGCTTCTGTCTCCATGCGGATGCGCTGATGCGGAATCCCGGCGGTTCGCATCAGGGTGGCGGCAAGTTTGCGGATATAGGTTCCGGAATCGAGACAGGACAAATCCGAAGAGAGGAAAAGTGTTTCGTGTACCAAAGCCATGGCCCTGACCCGGTTCCGGCTTTTCTGAAAAATATCGTACACCTGCCGATCCTTCAACTGGTCGGACTGGAGGTTGAGAAGACTGGTCACGATCTGCAAATTGTTTTTGACCCGGTGATGGATTTCGGCTAAGAGAATCTCTTTTTCTCTCAGGGAGGCGGCGATCCGCTCTTCGGATTCCCTGAGCTGTTTGTTGGCCTCTTCCAGGTGCCGGTTCCTTGCTCTCAGATCTTCTATGAAATTTTCAGTGCTCTCACGTATCATCGCGGCCAGAGACTTCATAATCGAAAGCGTGATGGTTCTGGATTCCGCAAGAACCTTGTTAAAGTCATCCCGATGGATGGAAAGCAGCAGGGAGGACTCCCTGCTCACAACTGTCGCGCTTCTGGGAAAACCGTCAATAAGAGCAAGCTCTCCGAACAACTGCCCCGGTCCGAAAACGCCGAGAGAGTCCTGATTCGGAGTTTTGAAGCCTTTCCATATTTCAACACTCCCCTCAAGAATGATGAAAAAATTATTTCCCAAAGACCCCTCAACAAAGATAACCTCTTCTGCTTCAAATCTTTTCTCCTGACAAACATTCTCAATTTTTATGATATCCGAATCTGGCAGAGATTTGAAAAACCGGACGCGTTTCAGAAACTGAAGGCTGTTATTCATTTTCATTTCCCCCGCACACCTGTGAAACCAAGAAACCAAGTTTATCAGAAAAAACTTGGTCTCTATTCCCCCCTCGATTATGAATTTACAGATTAAATGAAACAGAGAAAAAATCAATGGGGTGAAAAGGGTATTTCAGGGTAGGAAAAAGCTACCTCAGAACTTAAACTTGAACTTGAACTTGAACTTGAACCTGAACCTGAACCTGAACTTGAACTTAAAGGTCCGCCGTCATGTTTCCGGCTTATGCCGGACCGGGAAAATCCGTCTCATCCCCTGGTCCGGTGTCAAGTTTCCCGGACCACAGAATCCGGGAATGTTCACGTTCCGTTCAAGTTTAAGTTTAAGTTCAAGGGGAAAGATTCAAATTTACCAGTCTTTGGTGCTATCGCCCACTCCGAAACAGTTCTCAGCAGAAAAATCACAGAAATAATAATTATTCTTGCCGCTTTTTTTTATTCGGATGGCTTCATCCGCTTTTTCCACCAGTGTCTGGTTATCCAAACCATCATAGGGATATATGCTGATGCCGATGCTGGCGCTGATCGAATATGTCTTGCCATTTACTGAAATGGGGGCGCTGACGGACTGAATGACTTTTTTGGCAACAAATTCGGCATCTCCCTTATTCTGAATCCCCTGAAGCATGATAACAAATTTGCTTTCATAAATCCGCACCACAGTGTCCGTTTCACGGATGGACCGTTTCAATCGGCCGATCACTTTTTCAAAAACGCTTTCGCCTGCTCCATCTCCGATCGTATCATCAATCCGCTGATCCAGTTCCACATAAAGCAGTCCCACAAAATTCCGGCACTGATACGCCCGGGAACGTATGTATGTCAGACGATCATAAAACATCTCCTTTGTTATGAGTTTGTCACAGGAGGAGAGATGCTCTGAGTCCTCTTTTTCGGGACTGACGGCACACTCATCAGGAAAATCGCAGAAAGAGTAATTGTTCTTACCGCTTCTTTTTACCTGATGCATGACATGATCCGCTTTTTTTCGCAGCGTATCATTGTCCAGCCCGTCATAAGGATATATGCTGATACCGATGCTGGCATGGATCACACAGGTTTTATCATCGAAACGGATGGGCTCACTCACGGACTGAATGATTTTTTCGACGACAATTTTGGCGTCCTCTTTCCTTCGGATATCCTGGATCACCACAACAAACTCATCTCCGCCTATCCGGGCAACCGTATCTGTCTTACGGACAGATTCTGTCAGACGGCTTGCCACTTCTTTGAGGATGCTATCTCCTGCTTCCTGATCAAACTTTTTATTCACAGCGCCGAATTCGTCCAAGTCGATGTAAAGCAGGGCCACAATCTGCTGGTAGCGATACGCCCGGAACCGCGCGTGGGTCAGACGGTCGTAAAGCAGCTTTCTGTTCGGCAAATCCGTAAGGCTGTCATGAAGGGCGAGGTGTCTGATCTCTTCCTGAACCCGGAACTTGTCAAGGGCAATCTCAATGGTCACCCTGAGCTGCCGGTCCTCATAAGACTTGATAAGATACCCGAAAGGTTTTGCCGCCTTTGCCTGCTCGATAATGCGGGGGTCGGCATAAGCGGTAAGGAAAACCACAGGTAGGTTGAACTGGGAGTGTATATGTTTTGCCGCCTCAATGCCGTTCATTTCACCCCGTAACATGATATCCATCAGAACCAGATCCGGTTTTTCCGATTCGGCTTTTCTGATCGCCTTTTCACCCGAGGCTGCGATTCCGGTAACCACATAGCCCATCGCATGGAGGCTGTTTCTGATGTCATTGGCAACGATAAATTCGTCTTCTACGATGAGAATCTTTATCCCCTCCATTGGTTTCACCCCTTTCTCTTTTCCTGTCTGAACCGGATCGTGAACCGGGTTCCCCCGGTCCGATTCATATCCAGACTTCCGTCGAGCTGTACTTCAACCAGTCCGCTTACAAGAGTAAGCCCCAGTGTTTCAATATCGCAAAAGTCCAGATTGTCAGGCAGCCCCACGCCGTTGTCGCTGACCGTTAATTCGATCCGATCTTCATTCAGCGATTTCATGGTTATCCTTATCTCTCCGGGACCGGCGTCAGGAAAGGCATATTTTAACGAGTTGGTAAGCAGTTCGTTAACTACCAGACCTGCCGGAATGGCGTCATCTATGTCCAGTGAAATCTCCTCGGCTTTTATAATCAGACGAATTCGGTGCTGCTCGATACCGAAAGCCTGGAACAGCGTCATGGCAAGTTTGTTGACATAGCTGTTGAAGTCAACATAAGACAAATCCGAAGACTGAAACAATGTTTCATGAATCAGTGACATGGCTTTGATCCGGTTCCGGCTTTCCCGGAAAACCTCGATCATCTTCTTATCCGTCAGTTGTCTTGACTGGCTTCTGAGAAGACTGATGACGATTTGCAGGTTGTTTTTGACCCGATGATGAATCTCGCGCAGAAGCACCTCTTTTTCACTGAGAGATGTGGCCAGTTCTCTGACAAGTTTTCGGGATTCAGCCTCGCTCTCCCTGAGCGACTGCTCGTTCCGCTTAAAATCCGTTATATCTTCCACAAACTTGGTGAATCCTTTCACCTTGCCATTTTCATCAAAGATCGGAACCGCTTTGCATCTCGCGTAAAACCAGTTCCTGTCACCTCTGGAGCTTCTGATTTCGCTCTCCTCAGGCTGACCCGAGACCATGGACTGTGTGCAAGGGCAATATTCACAGACTGTATCTCGTTTTTCAAATTCCTGAAAACATTTTTTGCCGACAAGTTCATCAAAGGTTTTGTCAAACATTCGGCTCAGGGCAGGGTTGAGCATGAGGATATTATAATCCGCATCGATCTGGACAATCCCGATCGTCGCATTTTCCACCAAGGAACTGTAGCGTTCCTCGCTCTCTCGGAGCGTCTGTGCGGTCTGCTTGTGATCGATAATCTCCTGGCGCAGTCTTCTGTCAAGTCTTTGACGCATTTTTTTCCAAGCGATATAGACTGCTGAAAGTGTCAGGGCTGCACCGAACAGTATTTCAAGAAAAATGACCCACCGGCTCCGCCCGGAGTCTGTTTCCGCTCCCGCAGGATTGTCCGCTGCCCGTTCTCCGTCCTTCGTCCTCCGCTGCAACTGACCACTGACCGGGAGCGACGGAAACAGTTCCTCAGGTCTGCCTATCCGATATGTTTCCGTTGAAACTTTTAAGATTTTATTGCAGAGCAGATGTAACTGATC
>JAUCGI010000007.1 GCA_030378035.1 Desulfobacterales bacterium HSG2 | reverse complement strand
CATGGGAATGGCATACTCTTATGAGGACATGAGCGCGGACAGCAGCGACAGGGACTACAACGACCTGATCATCCAGATCACCGGAGCGACAATCGACGACGTTCCCTCAATCGACGATCTGACAGGAACAGGCAAACGCAGCCGGGCGAAACGTGATGACCGGACCTGGTTCGACTGGAGAAGCGAGACCGATCTGGGCGAGACCATCATGGAACACCTGGACGCCGGAATCGTCGGACCGGAGACGGTGTGGCTCTCCGCAGACATCAGCACCGATGCGGAGCTTCTGGCATACTCGCCCGACGGGAGTATGATCGGCCAGCCCGGCGGACACATCCCCGGAGCGACCTTCGGCACGGACATTGACGGATACCGTTTTGTCAGCCTCCCCTCGCTCGAAGAAGGCGACTACCGCCTCGTGATCCGCAGCGAGCAGGATGAGGACGGCCTCCTCACCGTGCGGAAGCATCGGGGCAGGGACGGCATTCTCTCCGAAGAGAGCGGAAGCGTCACACTCGGAGCGCATGAGACGATTGTAACCGGTGTGGCGGTGTATGACGCCGGCGACGGGATCGGGATTGATGTGAGCCAGGCGGATGAATCCCCCGCAGGTCCGTATGACTTCGACGGAAACGGCGAGATCGACGACGCGGACATTGAAGCGGTCTCCGTTCTCTGGAACATCTGCGACGGCGACGAGGGATATGTTCCGTTCTACGACCTGGATGATGACGGGTGTGTTACCGTGCTTGACATCATGCAGGTGGTGAACAGCAGGTAGCACCCTAACTTATTGGCCGGTAATTCGTTGCCGGCCATTTTTTTTTAGTTTTTATCCTTACTAAACCAAATTCTTGTAGTGAACCACAGGGATTGAGTATAGTAAGGATAACCTCCTTTTTTTCAATTTGTTGTAAATTTTTGTATAAGAAAAAAATGCCTTTGGCATATAGGAATAACAAAAGGATATGAACACAGATCAAAGTATGATGATAAGGGGGTGATTCAAATGCGAGGGAAATGATGTCCCAAGGTTTGTCAGAAAACTTTTTATATGTCTATTAACAATCAGATGAATCTATGTTCAGGAAAGGAACAGAAAAATGAATACCAAGAGAAACTTTTTTAACTTTGGCATGTTGAGCAAACTGATGGTTTGCCTGTGTGTCATGGCGATGGTCATGGCCTCGGGGTTTGCTCATGCTCTGACTTGCCCGGCAAATTATGTTGAAATGTCCGGCAAGATCACGACTGGCGCAGGAACCGGGATTGAAGGGGTTGAACTCAGGGGGCTTGACGGCAATCCTGAGACGAACGCGGTCGGGAATTATGAAACCTGCCTGCCCAAAGGGTGGACAGGTACAGTCACACCGATATTATTCGGATATGATTTTTCTCCATCAAGCGAGAGATACACGGATATACAAGCTGATTTAAAAGATCAGAATTACAGCGACACCAAAACCTATAAAATCTCAGGGTATGTCAGAGATAAGGACGGCAATGGGCTTCAGAAAGTAACCTTGGTCGGACTGAATGTGATGACTGGCAGCAACGGATTTTACACTGCCAACATGCCTTCAGGATGGTCAGGAACGGTTACGCCGAATCTTTCGGCAGGAGGCATCACATACAGTTTTATGCCTCCGCAAATCGCCTACACGAACATAGCTTCTGATTTCGTGGAGCAGAACTATACTTCAGGTCTGCCGCTTCTCACAGTTCAGGGATATGTGAAGGACAGAAGCGGAAACGGCGTTCCCGGAGTCACAATCGAGGTGGAAGACATCTATGCAGGAACAAAAGATGCGACCCGCACAACGGATTGGCGAGGATTTTACAAGGTCAAGGTGGAGTATCTTGCCTCTGTAGTCCTGACACCTAAAAAACCTGGCTATACATTCATGCCTTCAAATGTGTCTCTTGATGACATATATGAAAATATTGATTTTGATTTCAGAGCAAACACATCTTCAAACACGGATTGCAGTGCTTCTCCCACAAAAAATCAGTCAAAGTCAGGCGGAAACTGGAGCAATCCTTATACATGGACAAAAGGCCATGTTCCGACCCCAAATGAGGAAGTGCAAATCAACGCCGGAGACGTGGTCATTTTTGACGTTTCTTCTGCTCCTGTTAAAACGCTATGTAATTTTGGAAAATTGCAAGGCGTAGCCGGTTCTAATCTGGCAATAGTTGCTACGGATTTCATTCTTAATTCAGGAGAAATCATCGGAGCAAATGGTGCATCAAACCGGCAGAAAGGTTCTGATGTTACGCTGGCCGCGATGAATGTTCACAATTCAGGCATCATTCAGGCGGGCAACGGAGCGCAAGATCGCAGCTATCACGCCCAAGGCGCCCAAGGTGGCACAATTATGCTCACCGGGGACAACATTACCAACGAAGGCAGTATTATCGGAGGGAATGGCGGATATGGAAGCGGTGGTCATGGCGGTTCTGCTTACGGCGGCTATGGCGGCTTTGCAATGATCATGGCAAAAAAGATAGCAAAAAATAATAGCGGCGCAACCATTGCTTCGGGAAATGGCGGAGGCGCTTATGCTTCTCGTGATCGTCACTGCAAAAGGCGTCGTTGGTACCGCCGAAAAAAATGCTGGTACACTGGCGGATATCACCGTGCAGGAGATACCGGCAATACAACCTTCTCCGGCCTGATCGCCATGAACAGAGGCACAGTTTCAGGAAAGACCGTCACCTTTGATCCCAGCACCCTGGAAATCATCGGCCCGGATGCCGAAGTCATCGCGGAAAATGATATCGTCATCACAGGCGGCCCAGACACCACGGTTTATCTTGCTGATCTGATAGACGGCGCCATTTCCGCGCCCGGCAATATTTCAATCGAGCTTGGCCCCGGAAGTACGCTTGACATGCGAGGACTCACGGCAAACGCAATCCAGGCCGATGGAAACATAGCGATCTACGCGGACAAGATCATCACCAATGACGGTGAAGTTGCCGATGTCAGCGAACTGGTCAATTCCGGTCTGATCGAAGCTGGCGGAGAGGTGAAACTTGAGGAAGGCAAAATTCGCTATGAAGTCATTGTGGCCGGTGCCGAACAAGTGAATGCAGAGGCCGGCGAAACAGTCAATATCGAATTTTCCATTGTCAATCACAGCTCCGTTGATGACAGCTATACTCTTACAAGAGCAGATTCCCAAGGCTGGACATTGGGAACATTGGATTCCTCTGTCTCTCTGATCTCACTGGAGACAAAGAAGTTTTCCCTGCCTGTCACGCTGCCTTCGGAACAGGGTGTTGAGGATACGATCACTATCACCGCCCGTTCTGTAAACCATCCTGAAACGGTCGGGAGACTGGAAATCCAAGTTTCAACAAACCTGATTATCGCTGATGAAGACACAACCGACGCTGATGAAGACGGACTGATCAAGTTTGATGAAGAGAAACTCGGAACTGACCCGGAAAACGCCGACACCGACGGCGACGGAATGGATGACTGGTGGGAAGCGAACTACAAGCTGAATCCGCTCAGTAATGATGCCGCGGGAGACAAGGACGCGGACGGATTCTCCAATATTCAGGAATATGAGAATGGCAGTGATCCCACGCTCTCGGACAGCGACAGCGACGGAATCAGCGACGGCAATGATAACTGTCCGTTTACCGGAAACGCTGATCAGAGCGATTCTGACAATGACGGAATCGGTGACGTATGCGATCCGGATACGGACAATGATAATGACGGAATGTCCGATGCCTGGGAAAACTGGTATGATCTGGACACCTCTGTCAATGATGCAAATGAGGACAAAGACGCGGACGGATATTCCAATATGCGGGAATTTGAGGCGGATACCATGCCCAATGACCCTGAAGATTATCCTGACGAATCCGGTCCCGTTGACACAGACGGTGACGGCGTGACCGATTCTGAGGATGCGTTCCCCAATGATGCCAATGAGCAGTTGGACACTGATGGGGACGGCACGGGAAACAATGCGGACACGGATGACGACAATGACACTGTGAAAGATGATCAGGACGCATTCCCCACTGATCCGACAGAGCAGACCGACACTGACGGTGACGGCACAGGAAACAACGCTGACACCGATGATGACAACGACAGTGTGACAGATGATCTGGATGCGTTCCCGACAGACTCGGCCGAGCAGACCGACACCGACAAAGACGGGACTGGCAACAACGCGGACACTGACGATGACGGCGATACAATGCCAGATGCGTGGGAGACCACAAACGGCCTGAATCCGCTTGCTGACGACGCTTCTCAGGACGCAGATAGCGACGGATGGTCAAATATCGAGGAATATGAGGCAAACACCGGAGCCAATGACGCAGACTCACATCCTCCGGAGCCTTCAAAACCCGAGGTCATTGTTTATGACTGCCCGAGCGGTCTGGATGTCTCTTCGTACATGGCTGACAAAATCGGCAATCCCGAAGTTCATGTTATCGGCGTGAGCCAACTGATCACGACGTTTCTTGACGAGTACAGCACCCGGGCCGAAGGCCATGTCCATGTGCTTCGCAAATCAGGAAACCCGATGATTCTCGTACTCTCATCTGTGGAACCTGCGAAATGGGTGATTCATAACGAATCCGGAGCGGATATTCAGCAAATCATCCTGCACGGACGATCCGCCCATGAAATCGAAGGCGCGGAAGGTATTTCCATCACAGACAAAAGCGGCGACAATTTCATTGTTTACGATGAAGTCTATGACTGGAATACGACACCTGCCAACAATCTGGTTGCAGGCATTGAGGAGATCACCGGTGTTCCGGTCACGTCGTTCACCGGGTGTTACAAGGCCAGCCAGTTCGTCATCAAAGATGAGGGCGACAACGGCACGGCCGAGGACAACAGCGTGGTTGTCACAGGTCATGGTGACTACAAGATGACCATCACACCCAACACAGATCCGGAGGCTCAGGAGAACGACATGACACTGAGCCAGGACGACAATGGCAATTTTGTCGGCGACAACGGCAAATACACCTTTACCACCATGCCTTATGATGGTGATTCCAAAGATGCGTTCACCTTCACATTCGGGAAAAACCTCACAGGCACAGGCGAACCCCGTGCGGTGGTGGTCCAGCCCAAAGATGATGGCGCGTATCAGGTGACCATTCCTGAATCCCCGACAACGGAGATGACCGTCAACCCGGACGGCTCTTACACCGCGACAGACACGGAATTTCCCGGAACAAAGGTCAGCGGCGGCAATGAGGAAGGGGTTTACGAGGTCGAAGATGTGGAATTTCCGGGCATGAAGCTGGTCAACAGCCACGGACTTCAGAAGGTTACGGATACCGCGTATTCCGGAATTGAGGCAGCCATCAACTCTGACGGCACCTACACGGTGACCGACGCAGAATACGATGGGATGTCGGCCCGCTACAATCCTGATGACGGAACTTTCATTGTTACCGACGAATCCATGCCCGGTGTGGTTGTCACGCTCCATGCGGACGGCACCTATTTTGCCACCGATGCGGACGGAAACTGCTTTGTGATCAATAAGAAAGCCAGGCTTTTCGGATTTGTCAAAAAGCTTTTTAACAAAGTCGGCAAGTTTTTCAGCAAAGTGGCAAATTTTGTGTCAAAGGTGTTCAGATTTGTGCAAAAGGTCGCCATGCTCGTTTCCAAGGTGTTCAAGTTTGTCCAAGTCGTAACAGGTATTGTCGGCTCTTTCTTCTGCTCCCCGCTGTTCCTGGGAATTTCCTGCTATGCGGGCATGATCGGAGATGGCGCGGCAGCGGTGGCAGGCTATGCCGGAGAAGTGGCAAGCGCTGCGGAAAGTGTGAAAAAAGCCGCGGATGAGGTGGTGAATGAGACTGAGGAGAAGAAAAGTGCAAGAGCGTCCCGGCGGGATGACAGGCTCCCATTTGATATCCCCTCGGACTGTACGCTGTATTATCTGTACCAGGCATCGGGCGTGATCAATGATGGAGAAGGCAATCCCATTCCGGGTGTCACCGTGCAGATCGAAAGCATCAGCACGACCACGGATGACGCAGGGGCATGGGAGATCATCGCCCTGAATAACGGCGATTACACTCTCACTGCCACCAAAGACGGCTACGAGTTCGGCGCAGTGGAATTCTCTGTCAGGGATGAGGATGTCAGTGTGTCCGTGAGCGTGACAAACGGTCACGATGACCCGGATTGCGAAGTTGCCACTGACCTGAACAGATGGACCCGGGAAGGCGATCCGGAGAAGGGAAACTGGATTGTGGAAGAAGGCGGAGAATCGGTTCTTTTCCGAGTTCAGGACCATAATTCTCCCTCTCCGGCGTTGTTTGTCAGCCCGGAACCGTTTGTCAACAAGACTGTCAGCGGAAAGTTTGTGGTTGAGACTGAGTACGATGATGACTATGTCGGATTCGTGTTCGGCTATCAGGGCATTGACGACTTCTATCTGCTCAGATGGAGACAGGGGCAAGACAACGACTGGACCACCAGCGGATTCACCCTGGCTCATGTGACGGGCGGGTTGTCAGGCATTCTGCACGAAGATCAGCATACCTCCGTATCCGGATATGAGGTGCTGGGGACAAAGCCGGAAATTCCCTGGGCGGACAAAACCCCTTACGAGTTTACGCTGGACTATCGGAGTGACAGCATCCGCATAGATATTGCCGGCGGCGATTTCGGAGACGGAACAACCATCTTTAACCTTACCGGAGAGTTTCCGGAAGCGCGGTTCGGTCTGTTTAATTTCTCTCAGGATAATACCCGCTATGAAGGAATTACTCAGAAATGTACCGAATCCGATCCTCCGGATAGTGACAATGACGGCGTGGCCGACACTGAGGATGCTTTTCCCAACGATCCGAATGAGCAGGTTGACACGGATGGCGACGGAACGGGAAACAATGCGGATACGGATGACGACAACGACGGAATGCCGGATGCGTGGGAAGTTGAGTACGGCCTGAATCCGCTTGCTGATGACGCCTCAGAGGATAAGGACGGAGATGATTTCTCAAACCTGAAGGAATATGAACAGAACACGGACCCGACAGATCCTGATGATCCGGGTGCTGCTCCTGCTGATTTCGACGGAGACGGCGTGGCCGACACTGAGGATGCTTTTCCCAACAATCCGAATGAGCAGGCTGACACGGATGGCGACGGGACAGGCAACAATGCGGATACTGATGATGACAATGACGGGATGCCGGATGCGTGGGAAGCTGAGTATGGCCTGAACCCGCTTGCCGATGATGCGTCAGAAGATTCGGACGGGGATGAGTATTCCAATCTTAGGGAATACGAAGGTGAGACCGATCCCAATGATTCTGATTCCCACCCCAAATCCGCGCATAGTCTTCCCATGTACATCGGCGATGTTGACGGATTCGGTTTTGGCGGTGCAGAAGGCTATAATGGCGCATACGGCGGACCCGCAGACCGCGATGGTGACGGATTGCTTGGAGCCGACGATGTATTGCCTGATCTGAATGGAAATGGAAAAGTGGCAGCCAAGTCTGGCGATAATTTTGACAACCGTTCAACAGAAGAAACAAATGATATATCAGGATCGCAATGGACCGATGTTGCGTTATCAAGAGGCTATAGTGAAAAACCGGGACTTGCGCGTGATGCTTCTTTTACTTTCAGATTTACCGTTGATTCTGATTATCCCAACTACGGGAAGGAGCATTATGTAAGCTTTGTTTACGGAGATTATGGTGTAAATCCGATGAAGGCTGTCGTAGAGGGTGAGGAAGTAAAATTGAAAGGAAACAGGAACGGTGGTTTTGACGGTTACATTTGGCGGGCCCATGTTCCTGTGGCATGGGAAGATATGACAGACGGTGAAGTAACCATAAAGATCAAAGCCCCTAATGAGCCTTATGTTGCCTTTGATTATGCCGTGCTGGATATCGAACCGATCAGCACACCTGATGACCCTCCTGAATCGCCTTTTACCGGCGGTGTGTATATCGCTGATGAGGAAGGCATCGTCAAAGTGGACTGGCTCTACGACGGCGGCGCATACAAAGGCGAACTCGGCATCTTCAGTCTCAAAGGCATGGAAGACACCGAACCCGGTTCCGAGGAGTTCATCGCCGAATCCGTCAGACGTGTCCTCTCCGACAGCGAGGAGGGCCACATCGTCCTCTCCGACCCGACCGAGGGCGCACGCTTCAGCGGCTCCCTCGGCGAGCCGACCGACTGGAACAGCGGGGAATACAAGGGCGTGAGGAGCTTTGAGATGAGACCGGGCGACTGGTTCGCAACCATCCTGGTTCCGAGCGGCACATTCGGTGCCCTCGCGAACAATCCGGGAACGACCAGTCCGTATCTCCGCCCGCTCTTCTCGCTGGTCTCAACGAATCCGGCCCACGGCATGTACCTCGGCCAGATCGCCGATGTCAGCGACATGGGAATGGCATACTCTTATGAGGATATGAGCGCGGACAGCAGCGACAGGGACTACAACGACCTGATCATCCAGATCACCGGAGCGACAATCGACGATGTTCCCTCAATCGACGATCTGACAGGAACAGGCAAACGCAGCCGGGCGAAACGTGATGACCGGACCTGGTTCGACTGGAGAAGCGGGACCGAGCTGGGTGAGACCATCATGGAACACCTGGACGCAGGAATCGTCGGACCGGAGACGGTGTGGCTCTCCGCAGACATCAACACTGACGCGGAGCTTCTGGCATACTCGCCCGACGGAGGCATGATCGGCCAGATCGGCGGACACATCCCCGGAGCGACCTTCGGCACGGACATCGACGGATACCGTTTTGTCAGCCTCCCCTCGCTCGAAGAAGGCGACTACCGCCTCGTGATCCGAAGCGAGCAGGATGAGGACGGCCTCCTCACCGTGCGGAAGCATCGGGGCAGGGACGGCATTCTGTCCGAAGAGAGCGGAAGCGTCACACTCGGAGCGCATGAGACGCTTGTGACCGATGTGGCGGTGTACGACGCCGGCGACGGGATCGGGATTGATGTGAGCCAGGCGGACGAATCCCCCGCAGGTCCGTATGACTTCGACGGAAACGGCGAGATCGACGACGAGGACATTGAAGCGGTCTCCGTTCTCTGGAACATCTGCGACGGCGACGAGGGATATAAACCGTTCTACGATTTGGATGATGACGGGTGTGTCACCGTGCTTGACATCATGTCGGTCGTGAACAGCAAGTCTGCTCCGTAAGCGATCATCATGTCGGTCGTGAACAGCAAATCTGCTTCGTAAGCAAAGGATAGAAACCGGATTTTTGGAAAAAATCCGGTTTCTTATTGTGGTGATAACCATGAATTTTTATAAGATAATCATTTCAATATTAGCAGGATGTATAATGCTTTTTGGTGGGACAGGGTGTTTGAATTTGAAGCACCATAAAACCACTTTAAACGAAGAATGTATAAAAGGTGATTGCGTAAATGGGCAAGGGATCATGATGTTAGCCGATGGCAGTAAGTATGAAGGTCAGTTCAGAAATGGCAAACTTCATGGAAAAGGGGTTAAGAAACTCGCTAATGGCATTAAATATGAGGGGCTCTTTAAAGAGAATGTTTTTGTTTTTACTCAGGGAATTGTAACATTTCCGGACATAAATAAAGAAGATCAATTAATGACTCCTGAGCCTTGGAGAAAACAAAAAATACATGGGTCGATTTTTTAAGTTTGAAGTTTTGCCCGGGCTATGCTTCAAAGCGCACCAGACGCTTGTGTCAGATGTGGCGATTTACGACACAGGAGACGGGATTGATGTGGAAGCATGACCACGGGGAGAACCGCTCTTCACCACGGATTCACATCAATCAATATTGAAATCAGCAAAGAATACTGTGATCTCGGCTTGAAATTATGCCGGAGAGAGGATCGGCAGATCAGATTATTCTGAGAACGCCTTAACTTCCGGATGAAAAACCGAACACTTTGTCAATCTCTTCCAACAAACGAGGATAGATGGCTTTATGGGCTTCATACCATCGAAACGGAAAATCGCTGTCCGCAAATCCTTCATTCAGAGCCATCTCCTGAAGACGTCGGATGATGACATCTCCTTTTACCAACTGACTACATGCCATGGCACATCTTTCACACCCGATGCACAGCCAGATGGAGGGGGACCTGAGAAGCTCTTCTGCCAGTCCCAGATTCACCATTCGAAAGATCACCCGGGGATCAAACACGCTTTGTTCGCACATCACGGGACATGCGCTGCCGCACTCGCCGCAGGTGAAACATGATGCAGTGCCCGAATAACCGACTGCGTTCCTGAAAGCTTCGGATCCGGAAAAGAGATTCCTGTCCGATATTTTCTCTCCTGATTTTTCAACCGGGGTTTCCAGCCAGTCATACCACTGCCTCTCAGAAATCACGCCGGCCTCCCCTCTGAGGCAGCGCGCGGCTGTGTGCCAGCGAACGCGCTGAAATCGTGAGAAAAGGTCCTTATAGCGTAAGATTGTCTCCTGTGACACCTTATGGCCAAGTATGGCATTTTCCCGGGAGTAGCTTATGAGAGCAGCCGGTTTGACCAAATTCGGGCACACATTGTTGCAATGTCTGCATGTCAGGCAGTACCAGATTTCAGGAAGCGACAGGAGTTCATCCAGACATCCCAGATTCGCCATTCGGACGATTTTCTGAGGGCGTAAGCGACTTGTCGCGATGTTCACAGGGCATTCCAGATCACACGAACTGCATGACCAGCAGAGCGTGCTCGCTGCATGAGCGGCGTTTTCAATGAGTTTTCGCAACTTCGGATCGGGGCTGATTGCTGTCATCATAAATTCCTCCTTTATACACAGGCCATAAGTGTAAACTTAGGACTTGCTCTTTATCTTGCTCTTGCTCTTTATCTTGCTCTTGCTCTTTATCTTGCTCTTTATCTTGCTCTTGCTCTTGCTCTTGCTCTTGCTCTTTATCTTTATCTTGCTCTTGCTCTTGCTCTTGCTCTTAATCTTAATCCTGTCCTGTCCGTTTGATAAAGATAAAGAGCAAGAGCAAGAGCAAGATAAAGAGCAAGATAAAGATAAAGATTTGTCAATCCGGCAGGAGCGGGAATGGGGAAGTTGTTCGGTCACCGTAACCAAATAACATCCCCGGTATGCTCGGATTGACAAATTCGGGCCACTGCCGGATTTGTCAATCCGGCAGGAGCGGGAATGGGGAAGTTGTTCGGTCACAGTTCCTCAGCACGTTTATGTCATATTCGCTGCAACCGCTTTTCCTTCTTCAAACATTTCGGCATAGTCGCTTTTCACCTTTTCAGGATCAAGGGTCTCAAGAGTTCCGCCCCAGGCCAGATGATGCACAACCAGTCTGCCGATGGCATAGGTGGTGGCTCCCGCGAGAATCGGCATGGCAGTTACCCCGGCAGTCTGTCCGACTGCCGGAACAAGCTTGGTCATACTCGCGGCCAGAGGTGCCGCATGTATTGTCGGAAAGGCCCCGCCGAACAGAGAGAGCAGGGTATTTCTTACCTTGCCCTTGAAAAACGGGACTCCGTACAACTTGGCAATCTTTCTCAGCATATTAAGCTGAATACCTGTCAGAGCGGCAAAATCGAGCAGCGGAAAAGGGAGCAGACTGACCCCCATGGATGCATAGACATGATGCCTGACAATTTTGTCCGTGGCTTCTGCGTATACGTTTTTTGCCACGGTTTCGGTTTTCACTACTTCTGTTTCTGAATTTTGCATTTTAAAACCTCCGTTAAAATAAGTACCTGGCCATAAATTCTTTTGTTCTCATCTTTGTGCCTTTCTTTGTGCCTTTGTGGCTTTGTGTGAGATATAAAATGTCAAAAAACTTATGGACAGGTACTTGTTATCACCATATTGAAAACTTCTGATTATAATGAAATAGAAACAAATCTCGGCCTCCTTCATAAAAGCCGAAAGTGGTTTACACTTTTTCCAACCGGCATTTCACATCTCACACAAAGGCACAAAGGTCACAAAGGACAAAAAAAGAATTCACCTGACACCCGAAAGTGTAAACCGACAAATGAAGGATGCCCAAATCTCTTCTGCAATTTCTCAAACAGGATACAGTATTCCTTCTTATTTTGAAAAAGACCTCAAGGTTTCCGAGTCTGCTCAGGGTCATTATCCTCGGAAACCATATCCGCGTCCGAAGCTTTCTCTTTTCTGATTCCTTTCAAAAGCGGCTGAATGGACATCCCCATGCCTGCGGCCGTGCTGATCATATACAACACAAATCCGTGGAATACGGTGAAATGAGCAAGAAAAACACCGCCAATACCGATAATCCCGGGATAGGTCGTCGCGAGAAAGGTATTCAGCATATTCTCCTGAAAATCCGATGAGAGTTCAAATATCTTAGGGATAGCCTCCAGGGAACCGTCTGCAAGCACTATCTGGGCACTGTCGGTGGCAGCGGTGGACGCTCCTTTCACAGATATGGAAACATTCGCTTTTTTCAGCGCGATCGCGTCGTTGATCCCGTCGCCCACAAAGCAGACAGTTTTGCCATTCTCCCGGAGCTGTCCGATCAGTTCGGCCTTCTCCTCGGGCAGAATTTCGGCAAAATAATGATCCGCACCCAACGCCCGGGCCATGGTCCGGGTCGGTCTTTCATGATCGCCGGAAATGATGTAAATCGTCATGCCCATGGCCTTTAATCGCTGAATGACCTCTTCCGCATCGGGCCGGAGAGTCGGTTCCAGTTCGACAGCACCTATCAGATCACTGTCCCGGGCCACGCAGATCAGAGAACAGCCCTGCTTGTATGCTTTTTCCCGGATATCATAAAAAGCCTCCGGCAATTCGATTGCTTCCATCTCCATAAACCGGCCGCTTCCGACCCTTATTTTCTGCTCATCCATATTAACGGTGATGCCATAGCCGATCTTGTAATCGCTTTCATCAATTTGCGGAACCGCAAGTCCGCGCGCACTGACCTCGCCGACAATGGCCATGGCAAACGGGTGGCTTTGCCGCTGTTCTGCGGCACCGGCCAGGGTCAGAACAGTGTTTTCCGTTGTTTCACAGAAGGTGTGAATCTTTCCGACCCGGGGCCGATCCTGCGTGAGTGTGCCGGTTTTGTCGAACACAATCGTATCCACCTGAGACAGAAGCAGCATAGACCGCCCGTCTTTGAAGAGAATCCCCTCACGGGAACCCAGGCGTATGAAATTGAGCATACTGATGGGCGCGAACAGCCTCATGCCACCAACAAAATTGGACATAAACACGGCACCGGCCCCATACAGCCCGCTTAGGGGAATCGCGCAGAGAGCGATGGCCATCACCGGAACCACGGATTTGTCTGCCAGATCCTGTCCGATGGCCTCCATATACGCGGTAAATTCCCTTGTTTTTTCCAGAACGGAAACGATTCTCGCCGCCTCGGTCTCCTTTCCGGATTTTTCCACCCGGATATGGATAATGCCGGAGATAAGGACCGTGGCGGCGGAGACCGGATCGCCAGTCTTTTTTTCCACAGGCTGAAATTCACCTGTCAGTATATGCTCTGCCACGGAAGCCGCGCCGTGAACAATGATCCCGTCAACAGGGATCGTCTCCCCGGCCCTGACTGCGACAACATCGCCGATCTCCACGGATTCCGCGGAAATTTCGACTTCGGCACCCTCTTTCAGCAGCCAGACCGTCTGACGCTGATCGCCCATCATATCCAGATAGGTATGCTCTGCCCTGTTCTCCGTGGCAAGTCTCAGCAACCTGTAGGTGAAATAGATCAGGGAGGCCAGAGAGGCACTGAGCAGATTTCCTGTGAAAAGCAGAATGCCGATGTAGCCCAAGTCGAGAAACTCGATTGGCATGTGATGCTTTCTGAAAAGGGCGTCTGCGAATTTTCTGAGAACGAATGTCAGCAGATAGAGGATGATAACGACACTGACATACCCGAGCGGCGCGTAAATCAGTGAGCCCGACAGGGCAAAACCGATGGAAACCAGCGCCAGTGCAAAATTTTGTCTGATTGTTTTTTCATATTTTTCCCCCTCGTCCGGTGAAAAAAATTTGCGGATAGCTGTCCCGTCACTCGCAGACGCGATATCGGACTGAAAATTTCGGTACTCTGCCTTCAGTCTCTTCATCCGAGCCTTAACCTTTTTGTACAGCGATGATCCCGCATACAAGCCGCAGGATACTAAGCAAACTTCAATAAACATGGTTGTTTCCTCCAAACATTAAATGTGATGCGTGAAACGTGATATGTGACTCGTGAAACGTGATTCATAAATGCGTGATGTGAAGGCTAAATCACGCCTCGACAAGCTCGGCGACCGGGCCCCTGAGCTCGGCGACCGGGCCCTGAGCTTGTCGACCGGGCCCTGAGCTTGTCGAAGGGTCGAAGGGTCGAAGGGCTATATATCCCGAAAATCCGCTGTTTTCATATCGACTCCCAATTCCTTCACTTTGACACTGAATTCCTCCAACAATCGTCTGAGGGGCTGCTGATATTCATCTTCGTAGATCAGAAACAGGGTTGTCATTTTTCGTTTTGCCCGGGGCGGAGAAATACATACAGAGTCAGTTTTTCGGGCCAGAGGCCCGAGTTCTTCCAAAGCTTGGCGCACATTCCGGTATCTCTCGTCGGGATTGATGCGGCAGGCTTTGAGAATAAATCTTCGCAGCAATTCCGGCAAATCCGGAACCGTTTCCGCAGGATCAGGGACATCCTGAGTGCGGCGCATTTTCATCAGGGTTCCGGCGTTCCCCTCCGGATAAGGCATCTTTCCTGTGACCATTTCATAAGCGGTAATTCCCAGGGCGTAAATATCACTCTGCTGATTCGCAGGCTCACCGTCGAAAAGTTCCGGAGCCAGGTAGTCGAACGCTCCTCCGAAAAAAAAGTCGTCAGTACCTGGAGGACAGGCCAGTCCGAAGTCCAGTATCTTCAGTCGGTCATTCCTCTGTACAAATATGTTTATCGTATTGATATCTCTGTGGATAATTTTCTGCTCATGAGCATAGTCAAGGCCGGAACATATCTGGATCAGGAAATCGGCTGCCAGCATCGGGGGGATGGTTTTCAGGCGTTTAAGCATGTCTCTCAGAGATTCGCCTTCGAGATGTTCCATTATGATGAAAACCGTGCGGAACCGCTCCTCAATATCATATACCCTGATAATATTTTCATGACTCAGCCCTGCAATGATTTTGGCTTCATTGCGGAAACTGTTCAGAAAATCGGCATTCATAACCAGATCATGCCGCATCATCTTAATTGCCACAGGTATGTTCAAACCGGTGTGGACACCTTTGTAAACAATGCTGTATCCCCCGCGTCCGATAACATCGTTGGCCACATACTTCCCGATGATCCTCTCCGGAGCCGGTCTTTTGGAATCAAACTGATTGGCGACGAGTTCTGTCAGAAAGGCCGTCAAATCAGGGTCTTCTCTGGAAATATTATCAAACTGGGCTTTGTTCATCACCCACAGTTTCATGTCAGTCTCCGCTTCTGCATGGGCATATCTCGGCTCGCCGGTCAGAACCGATGTCATTCCGACAATATCTCCTTTCCCTCTGTGGCTTACAGGATGCAGTTTACCATCTTTCTCAACGATGCTCAGGCATGTTCCGCTGTGAATGATGTATGCCTCATCACCGGATTCTCCCTGGGTGATGAACCGCTCTCCCGCCTTTACACATTTATAAGTCAGTTGATTCAGAAAAGAAATTTTGGCATTCTCGGAAATAAATTTTAAAAACTTGGTGTCCGAGTCAGCATTTCCTTCTTCTTTTTGAAGCTGTTTGAAAAAATCGCAGTCCATGCAGGTATCCCGCTTATCGGTAAATGACCCCTGAACCTTTCCTTCGCAGAATGTGCCTGCCACTGCCCAGCACATTCTGCCGGCGTTTTTCCCGCAGTTTGACCCGTCAAAAGAAGGATCCGCAGCCGCAGGGCATACGCCAAGCTCCTCAGTTCTGTCGCCTCCGGGCTGCCGCCCGCATTCCATATACTCCCAACAATTTTGTTTTTTTTGTGCCATTTTTCTTATCTCTGTAGCCTGTGTACAGGACAAAAAACTTCGGATGCCTGAAAACCCCACTCTGTCATTCCGGGCGGAAATGCCGGGAATCGTTCCCTGAGCCTGTCGAAGGGGATTCCCGGCATTTCCGACCCGGAATCCACTTTTTTTCCTGTACTTAGCTCTGTAGCATAAGTGTAAACTTAATTTGCAAATTCGTCCCCCTCTCTTATAATGGAAAAGGGAGGGACGAATTTACAAGTTGTGGTAGCAGATAATTCCGGGTTACCAAGTAATATAAGGGCTGTTGATTATGCCCCCTGCGAGCAAAAACACCCCGATGGCCATGGCAGCATAGCCAACGAGATAAAAGAGAACGCGCCGGCCGATCTTCGATTCGTTAACCAGACTATCCTCCAGTTTGCCGTCTTGCTCAAGCCGGGCCACCCACGCGGGTTTTTCATGGCGGGTGGCAGTAAGGTCCACACTCCCCTCGAACATGGCCCGATCCATTGGAAAATTGTGGCGACGCAGATGAGCAATGAAAAAATGGATAAGAAACACATGGGCCATGGCCAGTATCGCCTCGATGCGGTGAACCCAGAAGGCCACGTTCAATCCCCATCCGGGCATGAACCGGGTTGAATCCATGGGATAGGCCAGAATCAGACCTGTGCATCCCATGATGACCATCCCCCAGAACACAGCCCAGTAGTCAAATTTTTCCCAATACCCCCATCGGTCGAACCGCGGGGCTTTGGCGATTCCCAGGAACCAGCCGACATGCTGGAAAAACTCTTTTATATCCCGGGGCTGGAGGAGCAGGGAATCCGGCCCGAAAAGGCTGCCCGGGAAGTTGCGCCAGTCAATTTTGAAGATCACATAAAGGAAATGAATCACAAAACCGCAAATCATAAAAATACCAACCCATATGTGAACTGTCAGCGCGGATTCATAGCCGCCAAATATCCAACTCAGCCACTTTCCCCATGGGGTCTCAATATACATGCGAGCCAGTCCTGTGGCGCCCTGGGTCAGAAAAGAGAGCATGAGAAGCAGATGAAAGAATCTCTGTACCGGGCTGAATCGCCTGATCCTGTTTTTTGTCTCTGAGTTCATCTTTTTTCTCCTTTCTGAAAGAGTTCCCGAATGCCCCACATTACCGTATGAGGCAGAAACACCACAAAAGTGCCCACCGCGATAGCTACCATAACCCAGAAGACATAAAAAAGAACCGGAAAGCTGCTTTTCGTGCTGAGCATGGCCGGGTTGGGAGCATGCACCACATAAGTGGAAAACGACGCGCTGGCACCTTCGTGGCATTTGGCGCACACATAAGCGTGTCTGCGTATGGGGTTCATGGGTGAACGGTAATGGTCAATACTGGCGATGGGCTCATTGCCGTGACACTGGCGGCAGGTCAGGTTTGCCCGGACGGTGTGGATGTCCTTTGCTTCCCTGACATGGCAGTCCTCGCACCGCCAGTTCCAGTAAAACTTGATGCCTGCATGGGAGTCCGACAGGCGTGTCCGGATACGCACTTTTGCTGCTGAGGGACTGTGAGGGAATACCTCCCGACCCACTCCCCGCACGCCCACCGGTATCCGGCGGCTACGGGGCATAACCTCGTATTCCTCATAGTAACCCGAGCTTGCCTCACGATCCTTGTACCGCCGGATGGCCGAAGCCATCTCCTCCTGGGCAGGGACCATTCCGGGCAGAAACAGCAGCACCGCCAGCACCGCCGCTGCTTGGAGAATGGTCATTTTTTCACACATTATCTTCATCATCGGTACCTCCTGAATTCGTCTCTTTCCGGGTTTGTCAGCCAGAAAAAACACGAATCGCAAGGCATCCCTCATAATAAAAACTGAAAAGTAGTTTACACTTTTTCTGACCCGCGGAACAGTTTTGCAAACGGTTCCGAACGATTTGGAAAATCGTTCTACAGTAAGGCGTAAACTGCCAAATGAAGGATGCCAATCACAAAACACCAAACACGAATTTTCTACTCGGGAACACCTCCGCCATCTTCCGTCTTCTCTGCGGATTCATCAGGCTCCTCTCCAAACGCCTCCTTATGGAGATGTTTCAGATCATCATCTTTGTGCTTATGACAGGCCTGACACGAATTGGGGATGTCCGGGTTCTTCAATGTGTCTTCGGGCAGCAAAGTCACAAACACATGACTGTGAATGTCTCCGGATTCCGCGCTCTTGGCAATTCTCGGCATGTGGCAGCCGATACAGTTGCCAAAGGAGTGGAGCTTGTGGGCCCTGAGTTTGTTCATCGTCACATGACATTCAAAGCACTGCTTGGAGCCTGCTGACAATGTCTGGGAACGGGTGGGCGGCATGCCTATCTGATGCACAAAATGACAGGATGTGCAGGTCACGCCTTCCTTGTAATGCTGGGACTGCACCCAGTCGATGTATTGCTGGTGGTGCCCCTTGGAAAACTCGTTGGCGTACAAATGTTTCACATCTCCGCCGGCATAAGAGGTCGATTGATAAAAAGCTTCAAGCGCCTTGCCCGGCTCATAGCCCACAGGCCAGCCCGCGCCTTTGACTTTTGTCGATTTGCCGCGATTATGACAGGAACCGCAGATTTGAACAGCCACCCCCATCGTCAGTTTGCCCGGATTGACGATTGTCTGCCGCTTTTCAAAAATCTCTGTCTTGGGCAGGGCCGCATGCCATGAACCTTTGCCGTGACATGCCTCGCACGCCACGCCCGTTTCTTTGAAAGTGCCTTTTTCCAGATCCACACCGGTGGCATGACACCCGCCGCATTTAAGGAGCCATGGGCGTTTGTCCCAGTCTGCCTCATGGTAATTGACCCATCGGTGAGTATCCGCATTATACTGAATGGGAGAAATGTAGAGCGTACTATCCTTTTCCACTATGAAACGCTGCTTCCACTGGCTTCCGATGGTATATCTGATCTCCTCGGTTTTGGGAATGTAAATCTTATCCGCAGGCACTTTGAGCTTATCGCCTAATTTCGCCAAGTCCTCGCGTATCTTTTCCTCGCTGATTTCGGTGATAATGGCGTCCTGGTTCTTTTGGGCGTCCTGGGTCATGCGGCTGTGCATGGTCATCTTCCAGGAATCATAATGTTCCAGATGACACTTTTTGCAGGTATCCGACCCCACAAAACTCTTTGGCTGTGCCATGATCGCGTTCACGTCTACCGGCTTTTCGGCACCGCATGCCGCCAATGTCACGGCCATTACACACAATACAAGAATCATTGTCAATCTTTTACCTTTCATATTCTCCTCCTTTCAATAGTTGCAGTTTTTAGGGTGTGTCCCACTCCACCTGTCATTCCGGGTAAAACTAAAAAAATGGGACATTTTTTCAGTTCTGACCCGGAATCCACCGCTGCCGAAGTCAGAAAATGTATGACATTATGCGTAGATGGGACAGTTTTTATATAAAAGTGTTTAAAAATGTATCATTTAATCTTGATCTTAATCAAACGGACATGGGCAAGGTTAAGAGCAAGAGCAAAAGCAAAAGCAAGATTAAGATGATCCGAATCTGTATAAAAAAACTCTGATTTTCGGTAAGGAACTGGAAAATTGTTATTCAGATCACATAAAATGTACATATTTAAGCACTATTTTGTTTATCCCTACTGTGCCTTATCTTTGTGCCTCCGTGCCTTTGTGTTAGATATAAACTTCCGACAGATGTTTATTAGCCAGAAAATTTATGTTCATATACCTAAAAGTTATCGCCGACAGACCCTTACCTGACCTGGCGTTCGGCCAGCAGATTCTCCAGCCAGTCCGGATCATCCGTCAGCAACCGATCCGGTATCAGTTGGTTGTTATGATCCGGATCAGGCTCTGCCACTTCGTTCATGAGTCCTTATATACTGATTTTGCACTGGGATGACCGATTTTTCTCAGCATCACCTCAAAACGGCTCAGCGATCCCGGCCCGAGAAATTTCAGGATGAGAGAACGGGTGTTATCAATATGGATATCCGCATCTCCGAGCAATGCCTCCGCATCATCTTCATCTTTTTTCTCACCGGTACCAATTTTCATTGCCACAAGGTGTTCCGGCGACATCACAAATAATTCATCCTCTCCGACTTCGATGGTTTCACCGTGTTCGGTGGCAAAATTAATTGCATCCTCAAAAAGCGGGCTGAAATCTCCGAATGCACAATATCTTGTTATGAAATCCACATTGATCTGATTGGGCCGGTCCACATTTATCCCGCCGATTTCCAGTTCAAGATACTTTATTTGCCTTTCATTCAGCCATTTCCGTATTCTGTGAAGCCCTTCTCTTGTCACAGCGATATCCATATCCTTTGTAAATGAGTGCTTTTTGTCTTCTGAAAGCCACACCCATACCGCCAATCGTCCGATCAGTATGCCCCGGACAGATGTTTGTTTCAAAACCTCATGGACAAATCGGCCGCTGGGGTTGGGATCAAATATCGGTAATTTGCCGTTTCTTTTCCGTTTGCCATTTTTATATTGAGCAGCCATTTCAATGCCTTAAATTCAGCTATGTGTTGAAGAATATTTTTATCCTTTACAGTAATAAGTGGGACACATCCGAAATTGTGACATGTGACACAGCATGCTGTATTTCACTTACAAGTTCGGAGACAATGTTCGCGTGTAATTTTTTGTTCGCCTTTCAGAACCTTTTCAATGTCCAGTTTCCTCAGTAATGAAACAAGGCAGTTGGGCTGATAAACTTAAAAGTGTGTCGGAACCCCGTATTATAAGCATATATCCAAAGATAATTCAAATGTCAACAGTTTGTTTTCAAATTCCGGATCCGGCATGATCCGGGCGGTAAAACCTCGGATATCCGGCTCATCATAAAATTATGATTCTGCAAACTGCCCGTACTCCGGCCTCACTGCGCGGTCCGGGAAAATGAGTTTAAAGTTCGTAGTTCCGCCTTTAGGCGGTGCCGCACCGCCTAAAGGCGGAACTACGAACTGTGAAAATGCTCCGGAAACATGTCCTGGAATGACGCATGCGCCGCGCCGGTCTCCCCGACATTTTGCGGACCGGTCCGATATTTCCGCGGACGGAACCGGAGATTCCGGGAGCATTTTCAGAGATCCTGCATTTATAACTAATATAATATAGACAAGCGTTTAGACCGAAACTGGAAAGCTCAAATGTTCCTGATCCCAACGGATTTTGTGGTCTGAATCCGCTTTTACCACAGATGACGCGCAGAGTGCCGCGAAGTCTCATCCGAACCCCGCGGGTCTCCGCTGTCTCCGCGCTTTTTTAACAGGCTAAAATTATAAGGCAACCCTTTATTCCTTAGCTTCTTATCAGAAATACAAGCGAATGTCAACATTAAATTTTCAGGATGTTTGATGTTTGATGTTTGATGTTTGATGCTTGATGCTTGATGCTTGATGCTTGATGTTTGATGCTTGATGTTTGATGCTTGATGTTTGATGCTTGATGTTTGATGTTTGATGCTGGATGTTTGATGCTGGATGTTTGATGCCGAATGCTTGACGTTTGATATTTTATGCTTTATGCTTGACAGCATTGGTGAAAGGAGGTGTTAATGATGAAACTCTGGTGATCTGCACACTGTTGTCGGGGAAACTTGAAACGGGAAGGAGGAAAAATGAGAAAGCATTAATCGTAACTTTACTTTTGGCTATGGGATGATGCTTGATGCTTGATGCTTGATGCTTGATGCTTGATGCTTGATGCTTGATGCTTGATGCTTGATGCTGGGTGCTTGATGCTGGGTGCTTGATGCTGGGTGCTTGATGCTGGGTGCTGGATGCTGGGTGCTTGATGCTGGATGCTTGGTGTTTGGTGTTTGACAGCATTGGCGAAATGAGGTGTTAATGATGATATTCTGGTGACTTGCGCACTGTTGTTGAGGAAACTTAAAACTTAAAACTTATAAAAACAGAAGGAGGAAAAATGAGGAAAGCATTAATCGTAATTGTACTTTTGACTATGGGGATGGCGATTTCCTGTCCGGCCATGGCGGAGGAAATTACCATTGTCGGATCGGGGATCGGCACAACACTCATCAAGTCGGTCGGCACGGCTTTCAGCCGGAACAACCCGGGGGTCACAGTAATCGTTCCCCCGAGTATCGGTTCCGGAGGCGGGATAAAGGCTGTCGGCACAGGCAGAAACGTCTTGGCGCGTGTCGCAAGAAAAATCAGGGACAGTGAAAAGACCTACAAGCTCATGTATGTTCCTGTTGCAAAAATACCGGTTGTTTTTTTTGTGAACAAAGCGGCCGGTGTCAGGGACATCTCAACTCAGCACATACTTGATGTCTATGGCGGCAGGATTACGAACTGGAAAAAAGCGGGTGGCAGAGATGTCAGGATAAGAGTTGTCGTTCGGCAGAAAAGCAGCAGCAGCCTCAGGCTGTTGCTGAAATCATTTCCGGGTTTCAAAGACATTGCGATAACATCCAGATCAAAAACAACCTACAGTACCCCCGAGACCTTGTCTGTTGTGGAATCAAAGGCCGGTGCAATAGCCTTCGGTGCTTATGATGTTGTGAAGGATGCAAATGCGGATGTCCTGATGATTAACGGGAAAAGCCCGGCTGATCCCGACTATCCCTATTTTGTCACGAGCGCGCTCGTATTCATGGAAAAAAATAATACCGGCGTTATCAGAAAATTCACGGAGTTCGCCACTTCTGTGTCAGCACACGACATAATCAGGAGTGCGGGCGGAATATCGTTTTAGAGGGCCAAGGGTTAAGGGTTAAGGGTTTAAGGGTTAAGGTTAGGGGTTAAGGGTTAAGGATTTCCCCGGCATCCGACCTTAAACCTTAAACCTTAAACCTTAAACCTTAAACCTTAACCCTTAACCCCTTAACCCTTAATCGGAGATAACCGTTATGAAAAGCATAAAATACAAGATACTTTCAAGTTTCTGTATAACGGCTGCAATTATCATCATGGCACTGGGTATTCTGATATCCTCGGAACTGAGCGCAACCATCGGGAAGCAGTCGGAAATGCTTTCTAATGATCTGACAGCCATGACAAACAAAACCCTTTTCGGGTATCATCGTGTATTTGAACAGACAGTCAGCGGGATCATGGAAGAGACCGGGCGCATGGCAACAGATATTGCCCGTCATTCCGGTCTGATAGCAAACATAGAAAGCTATCAGGTCAACGCCCTGACCGGTATCCTTGACGATTTCAGAACCCGTACCGACAAAGCGGACTTTGCCGTGTTGTTTGATCTTGGGGGACACCATCTCGCATCTTCTCCGTCTGATATTAATGATGATGTCGATACGAATTGGCTGAACAAGTTTTATCCGTCCTGGGAACTCGGGAAGAGAGTCTTGGACTGTCTGAAAAGCGGTTCGGAAGATGAGGAACAGAATCTGCGTACTGTGACAAGACATGACGCTGATTTTATAAAAGCTTTCAGACTGACAGACAGGAATTTCACAGGGAACGATTTCATAAGCTTTGCATCGGCAAAGATTGTCAAAGATGATTTCAATGATCCGATTGCTGTGCTGATCACAGGAAAATTTCTGAATAATTACACCGGGCCTTTGAAGAAGTTTTATGATACCACAGGTCTGTCCTCCGCAATCTGGTCCGGGACCGTTCCCGTTGTTCATGCGGGATTCAGCGGCGAAGGGGAAGATGACGCGGTTTCCGGGGAACTTTGGATAAGCACGAAAATACTGAGACAAGTCTGTGAGGCTGACAAACCGAAAAACATATCTCTGACACTTGCGGGCAAAAATTATTTTACCGTCTGTTCCGCCATTACAAGCTCCGAAGGTGAGAAAATTGGTATCTTATGTGTCGGCATGCCTGGACAGCAGGTCGTCGGAATCGAGCAGAGAATTCTTTCTCACGGCATGAAGTCAAAGGAGAATCTTCAGGTCCGGATTCTTGGTATCGGCGTGGCGTCTCTTGTCATTTTTGTTATTGTCTCATTGTTTATTGCCACAAGAATTGCCGGACCGATTTCAAAGGCCGCCAAAATTGCCCATGCCATTGCGGAAGGAGACCTGACACAGGATATCGAAGCGAACAGGAAGAAGGATGAAATAGGCCAGTTACTCAGGGCTATGAAAAATATGGCGTCAAATTTCAGGGAGACTGTGACCCATGTGAAGAGAACCGCTGACAGTGTCGGACTCATGGCGGACGATGTCAGGTCATCGGCGGACAGGTTTGCGTCAGTCAGCCGGCAGATATCGCGGGGCGCATCGGAGCAGGCCGCCTCGGCTGAGGAGGCGTCGGCCTCCATGGAGGAGATGACTTCCAATATCAGACGCAATGCGGACAATGCGGCGCAGACCGAAAGGATCGCGCTGAAATCGGCGGAGGATGCCCGTGAGGGAGGTGAGGCCGTGCTTAAAACAGCGAAGGCGGTGAGGGAGATCACAGAGAGGATCGCAGTTATCGAGGAGATCGCCAGGAGGACGGATCTGCTGGCACTGAATGCGGCGATTGAGGCGGCCCGGGCCGGTGAGCACGGCAGAGGTTTCGCGGTGGTGGCATCCGAGGTTCGCAGGCTGGCCGAGCGGTGCAAAACGGCCGCGGGTGAGATCGGCGAGCTGTCGGTCTTCAGCGTGGAAGTTGCGGAAAGAGCCGGCGACATGCTTTCCCGAATTGTCCCGGATATTCGGAGAACCGCCGAACTGGTGCAGGAGATCAGCGCGGCGTGCAATGAGCAGAGCCTGGGATCCGGGCAGATCAACAAATCAATCCAGTATCTGGATCAGGGGATTCAGCAGAATGTTCAGTCATCCGAGGAACTGGCTGAGACTGCCAAGTCGGTGGCCATGAACTCACAGGAGATGACTTCCCAGACGAAACGGCTCCGGAGTGCAATCGGGTATTTCAGAATGAAGGCCGATGTCACTCCGAGAAGTTTGCAGGCTGTCTCCGAAACGAGTTTTCTGCCCGAAAAAATTGAAAAGATCGGAGCCATCATGGCAAGAGCGGAAACAGAGGGCAGGATCGGAAGGAGAGCGGGTTCAAAGAGCGGGAAACCAGCCGGCGATTCCGCAGGCCGTAAAATGGGTATGAGTGAAAAAGGAAAAAAAAAAGGCGATGCCGGAAATGATGAGTTTGAGGGCTTTTAATGCGATTACAAGCTCCGGAAAATGTGGGGGAAGAAAAGACAGGTGCGAAATTTCCGGGCGATTGTCTAAGCATTCAAAGACCTGCGAGATTTTAAAAACCTCGCAGGTCTCGCAAACAAGAATAAGCATTGCAAAGACCTGCGAGGTTTTAAAAACCTCGCAGGTCTCGGAGGAGAACGGACAATGAAAATAAAAAACAGGATCGCCGTTTGGACCGGTGCATGCGTACTGGTCACGGCATTGATCATTATATCGTACTCGGTTTGTTCCATGCGAGGCAATATGCTTGATGCCGCCATGGAAGAGGCCGTCACACTGGCGCGCGGTCAGGCTGCCGCCATGGAATCCGAAATGGAGGAGTCGCTTGACGCAGCGCGTACACTGGCCCAGACCCTGTCAGCGATTAAGGAGAAAGATGTGCAACTCGACATTGACCGCAACAAGGTGACGGATATCCTCCGCATAATCCTGGAAAAAAATCCCCGGTTTTCCAGTGTCCATACATGTTGGGAAGCTGACGGATTCGATGCCATGGATGAGGACTACGCCGGAAAGAGGGGGCATGATGAGACCGGCAGATTCGCTCCTTACTGGCATCGTGATGCCGATGGCAAATCAGAGGTCAAAGCGCAGTTATCCTGCCCCATACACAGTCCGGGCGGAATGCCGGGCAAATGGTATGACATTCCCGGGAAAACAATGAATGAATGTGTTCTCGACCCTTTTGAACATCCTGTCAGGGGCGAGGAGATGTTAATCGCCAGCCTGAGCGCGCCTGTCATCGCCAACGGGCGGTTCCATGGCGTGGTCGGCATTGACCTGCGGCTGGACTTCCTTCAGACAATGGCTGACAACCTGGATATCTATGACAAATCAGGGAAAATGACGGTGATCAGCAACAACGGCACACTGGCCGGGATAACGGGCAGACCGGATCTGGTCGGCAGGCATATGAAGGCGGTCCATGGGGACCATGAGGAGCATGTGTCCGTCATCCGAAACGCAAAGGAGCACAGAGGATTCATGGAAGGGGATGTGGAAATTTTCACCCCGCTGAAAATCGGCAATACGAACACTCCCTGGTCTGTCAACATTCTCGTGCCAGAGGAGAAGATCACTGCCGCCGCGGACAGGCTGATGTGGAAAATGATCGCAATCGGAATTATCTGCGTACTTGCGGCACTGACGGTGCTGTGGTTCATTGCCGCGGGAATTGCCGGACCGATTTCAGAGGTCGTCAGAATCGCCAATGCCATTGCGGAAGGGGACCTGACACAGGATATCGAAGCGGACAGGAACAAGGATGAAACAGGCCAGTTGCTCAGGGCTGTGAAAAATATGGCGTCAAATTTCAGAGATACCGTTCAGGTAGCCGAACAGATTGCCCGGGGGGACCTGACCGCCAAAGTGAAAATCCTTTCGGACAAAGACACCCTGGGCAAATCTCTCGCCCTGATGGTATCAAATCTTAAGAACACCGTTCAGGTGGCCGAACAGATTGCCGAGGGGGACCTGACTGCCCGGGTGAAAATCCTTTCGGACAGGGACACCCTGGGCAAATCTCTCGCCGGAATGGTGTCAAATCTTAAGAACACCGTTCAGGTGGCCGAACAGATTGCCGAGGGGGACCTGAATGCCCGGGTGAAAATCCTTTCGGACAAGGACACACTGGGCAAATCTCTCGCCGGAATGGTATCAAATCTTAAGAACACCGTTCAGGTGGCCGAACAGATTGCCGAGGGGGACCTGAATGCCCGGGTGAAAATCCTTTCGGACAGGGACACACTGGGCAAATCTCTCGCCGGAATGGTGTCAAATCTTAAGAACACCGTTCAGGTGGCCGAACAGATTGCCGAGGGGGACCTGAATGCCCGGGTGAAAATCCTTTCGGACAGGGACACTCTGGGCAAATCTCTCGCCCTGATGGTCGAAAGACTTTGCGAGGTTGTGACCGATGTGAGGGAAGCCGCGGAGAGTGTGAAATCCGTGACGGACAGTGTGAAGTCATCCGCGGACACGCTGGCATCAGTCAGCCAGCAGATGAGCAGCAGATCCGAGGAGATGTCCCAGGGTGCGTCAGAGCAGGCCGCCTCGGCCGAGGAGGCGTCGGCTTCCATGGAGGAGATGTCTTCCAATATCAAACAGAACGCCGACTATGCGGCCCGGACCGAGAAGATCGCACTGAAATCGGCGGAGGATGCCCGTGAGGGAGGGAAGGTTGTGGCTGAAACAGTGAAAGCGATGAGGGAGATCACAAACAGGATATCGGTTATCAGGGACATTGCCGAACAGACGGACATTCTGGCTTTGAATGCGACGATCGAGGCGGCCGGTGCCGGTGAACACGGAAAACGCTTTGCGATCGTGGCAGGCGAGATCCGCGATCTGGCCGAGCGGTGCAGGACGGCCGCTGGTGAGATCGGCGAGCTATCGGTCTTCAGCGTGGAGGTTGCGGAAAGAGCCGGCGACATGCTTTCCGAAATCGTCCCGAATATTCGGAAAACAGCGGAACTGGTGCAGGAGATTAGCGCGGCGTGCAATGAGCAGAGCGTGGGCGCGGAGCAGATCAGCAACTCATTCCAGCAGTTGGATCAGGTGATTCAGCAGAACGCCCAGTCATCTGAGGAACTGGCCGGAACTGCCGAGGAAACGGCCTCGACCTCCGATCGGATGCTCGGTAACTCACAGGAGATGGCCTCCCAGACGGAGCGGCTCCGGAGTGCGATCGGGTACTTCAGAATGAAGGCCGATGTCAGTTCGGCAACTTTGCAGGCAGTCTCCGAAGCGGGTTTCCTGCCCGAGGAGATTGAAAAGATCAGAGCCATTATAGCAAGAGCGGAAGCAGAGGGCAGGATCGGAATGGGAGCGGGTTCGGAGAGCGGGAAACCGGCCGGCGATTCCGCAGACCGTGAGACCGGGCTGAGTGAGAAAGGAAAGAAAGGAGGCGATGCCGGGGATGATGACTTTGAGGGCTTTTAGTCCGAATTAAAATCGACACTGCCAAACATTATAAGGGGACCGAAAGGGTTTGTGTTGCGGATACAGCCAACAACTGTATCCAGGCATTCAGGCCGGCAAACTGGTGCTTGATGTCTGGTGCTTGACGTTTGATATTTTATGGTTTATGTTTGATGTTTGACAGCATGATAAGACCTACGAGGTTTTTAAAACCTCGTAGGTCTGAGAGTCTCTGATCGAAAGCTTCTGCTCAGGTACTTATTCTTAAAGCTTGAACGTAGCATGAGTATGAAATCCGAAATGGTGAAATGAGGTGTATAACAAAAAAGAATTAAGACTCAAATTGAGGAATTCCCAAACAGGCGGTCTCAACAAAAATTCATCAGACAAAAGAAGAAAGGAGAAAGACATGTTTACAAAAAAAGTTTTTACGTCACTGTTTTGCGGCGCTCTGATTCTGGGGCTCTGTGTCTCAGGTTACGCAGAGGGCCTCCAGTTTCAGCATGTAATGAACTTCGGCTCGGAAGGAAACGGGCCCGGGCAGTTCAAATATGTGGAAGATTTTGCTTTTGACAGGAACGGGAATCATCTTCTTGTGACAGATGCGGCCCATGCCTATGTCCAGGTATTTGACAAGAAAACGGCCAAATATGTCACCCGGTTCGGCGGAAAAGGTGACGAGGATTATCATCTGGAAAAGCCGGAGGGAATTGCGATCAGCCCGGACGGAAACATTTTTGTCGCAGACTATTCAACCGGATATATCAAGAAATACGACCGGAATTACAATTGGATCTTGACATTCAGCGATTACGGCTCGGAACCCGGGGAAAACATAAAATCGGAGTTCATGGATATCTATGACGGACTGCTATACATGGCCGATGCTGGCAACCACAGGGTTGACGTGTTTGATCTGAAAGGCAAATTCAGATTCCTGTTCGGCGGAAAAGGGAGTGACAAAGGGAAGATGAACAATCCGGAAGCGGCAAAGGTCAGCAGCGAGGGGAAAGTTTATGTCACCGACCTGAAAAACAACCGGGTCCAGGTTTTCACGAAAGACGGCAAATTCATTAAGTCATGGGGAACAAAAGGTACGGGCCCGGGCGAGCTCAGGGTGCCGGCCGGCTTGGCATTGGATAAACATGACAATGTTTTTGTGACCGAAATCGGCAACAACCGGGTCCAGGTTTTTGACAAGGACGGCAATTTCATCACCTCATGGGGAAAAAAGGGTTCGGGCAACGGTGAGTTCGGAAACCTGCACGGCATTATTGTGGACAAGGAGACCGGATGGGTTTATGTGGCGGACACAGCCAACAACCGGGTTCAGGTCTTCAAGCCGGCAAATTAGCTAAGGTTTAAGGGTTAAGGGTTAAGGGGCAAGGCTTGGGTTGCCCGCATCGGGCGGTGATCCAGCCCCCTGACACCCGGCCCCGGTGTTGCTGACTTAAAAACCGAATTTCCTCCTCGGGGGGAATCCCAAGTGTCTGATCCCTTAAGTCAACAACACTGACACCCGACCCGGGGAAGGGCCGCCTTTCGGATTCAGTCACGGATGCCCGGATATACACCAAAATCAGGGAAAGTAATTTGCGGAGCTTTTCAAATAAATACAAGGAGGTTATATCAATGAAATTGCTGACAAAATTGCCTATGGCTTTTCTGCTTCTGTTTGCAGCCATCGGCGGAACAGGTCTGTTTTTCACAGGACAGATTCGGGATAAAGTCATGATTTTTTCAGATACTGCATCCCCCATGGTTCAGACTGCCGGCGAGCTTTTTCATAAAATGCATGAATCCCGCATCGCCACATTGGAGCTGCTGGCTCTGACAGATGAACAGAAAATTTCGGAGCAGGCAGGAATTTTGGAAGAATCCGACAGCATGCTTCGCAAAACTCTGAACCGCTTATCCAGGCTGATAGCCAAAGGAAATGTCCGCCTGAACATTCAGAGCCTCGAAGAGTCGCATCAGAAGTTTTTCAGCCAGGTGCGCAAGGTGATCGCAGCCCATCGTGCAAAACTGCTCAGAGAGGCCGCTGCCGGGCAACATCTTGAGAATTTTGAAAAACAGCGGAAGGAACTCGGCACAGTGCTGACTGATTTGGCCAACCGGAGCGATGCGGCAATAAATGAGAAGGAGGATGCGGGAAAGACACTGGCTCAATCCGGTGAGGCCACCGCGGAGGAGATGGCCGACCTGCTTTCGGAACTGTTCAGCCAGGACTATTTTCTCGCGAAGGGGGCATCAAAGCTCACTCTCTATCTCATCCGCATGCGGAACGCTTCCGGGGCATACCTCGCCGAAAAGGATCCGGAGAAGCTTCCCGGCATTGCGGAGGAGTTCAGACATGTTGCCAAGCTGGCCGACTCACGGATAAAAAAATTGCTGAGACATGGAAAGCACGAAGCAGACAGAGAGTCTCTCCGAAAGATCAGAGAGGGTTTCATCAAACTGAAAGAGAGTGTGCTGTCGGAAGAGGACGGATTGTTTGCCGTCCTTATGGAATATCGCAATGCAAGTTCCGATATCAGACATCTGAAAGAACTTCTTGCATCAGCAGCCGGGGATTACGAACTGACATTCCGTGAAATACTCAGACTGGCCGGCGAACTCAGCGAAAAAACCGGACGAACTGCGAAAGAAAGCGTGAGACAGGCTCGGAGAAACATCGGCATGATGATTGTCGCAGGTATTGTCATCGGAATTCTCAGTTCATGGCGAATCGCCCGATCAATAACAAAACCCGTTTATGAACTCGTCGAATTGGCCAATGCCATTGCCCAGGGAGATCTGACACAGGATATCAAAGTGGACCGAAAGGATGAGATAGGCCAGTTGTTCAGGGCTATGAAAAATATGGTGTCAAATTTCAGGGACATCGTGACCCGTATGAAGGGAACCGCTGACAGTGTCAGACTCATGGCGGACAATGTGAGGTCATCGGCGGACAGGCTGGCGTCCGTCAGCCGGAAGATGAGTACCGGTTCCGAGGAAATGTCGCATGGCACATCGGACCAAGCTGCTTCGACAGAGGAGGCGTCGGCTTCCATGGAGGAGATGGCTTCCAGTATCAGACAGAATGCGGACAATGCGACGCAGACCGAAAAGATCGCACGGAAATCGGCCGGGGATGCCCGTGAGGGAGGAGAGGCCGTACTTGAAACAGTGAGAGCGATGAGGGAGATCACAGAGAAGATCGCAATTATCGAAAAGATTGCCGCACGGACGGATCTTCTGGCGCTGAACGCGGCGATTGAGACGGCCCGGGCCGGTGAGCACGGCAGACGTTTCGCAGTGGTGGCAAACGAGACCGGGGATCTGGCCGAGCGGTGCAGGACGGCCGCGGGTGATATCAGCAAGATATCGGTTTTCAGCATAGAAGTCGCGGAAAGAGCCGGAGACATGCTTTCCAGAATTGTCCCGGATATTCAGAGAACCGCGGATCTGGTGCAGGAGATCAGCGCGGCGTGCAATGAGCAGAGCCTGGGCGCGGAACAGATCAGCAACTCTTTCCAGCAGTTGGATCAGGTGATTCAGCAGAACGTCCGGTCATCTGATGAACTGGCTGCAACCGCCGAGGAACTGGCCTCGACTTCCGAGCAGATGTTCGGGAACTCACAGGAGATGACTTCTCAGACGGAGCGGCTCCGGAGTGCAATCGGGTATTTCAGAATGAAGGCCGATGCCACTCCGGCAGGTTTGCAGGCAGTCTCCGAAACAGGTTCCATGCCTGAAGAGATTGAAAACATCGGAGACATCATGGCAAGAGCAGAAGCAGAGGGCAGGATCGGAAGGGGAGCGGATTCGGAGAACGGGAAACCGGCCGGCGATTCCGCAGGCCGTATAATCGGCCTGAGTGAGAAAGAAAAGAAAGGGGGTGATGCCGGGGATGATGAGTTTGAGGGCTTTTAATGCGATTACAAGCTCTGGAAAATGTGGGGGAAAGAAGAAATATGCACAAAATTTCCGGGTGCTTGCCAAAGCTGTGAGGTGCAGGTTCCCACTTGATGACAAACAATTGTTTACATAAAAAAGGAGGTGTCCCACCTGTCATCCCGGGCAGAACTGAAAAAATGGGACATTTTTTCAGTTCTGACCCGGAATCCACGCCGCCATGATGGATTCCGATCTGAAAATCTGTCTTTCACTTTTGAGCGGAATGACATGACGGGGTAGCATAAGTGTAAACTTAAAGATTTCCAAATCTCTTTATCTTGCTCTTGCTCTTTATCAGGATAAAGATAAAGAGCAAGAGCAAGATTATAAGCCCTAAGTTTACACTTATGGACGGGGTAGATGGAACACACTCAAAAAGGAGGCAGAAAGAATGAAGAAAATAACAGGTGTCATGCTTATAGCGGGCATGGCAGTTTTGATCTCCGCAACTGTATTCGCCGCGGATGCGGACAGCAGGTTCAAGGACGTGTATGAGGAGACGGAAATTCTGACCGGTGAGTTCTTTGAAAGCGTAAGCGGGGCATTGGCCGGAACCCCCATGGATGCCGACAATCTGGTGAAGAAGGTCGATAAGCTCATAGCGAACTCGGAATCGCTGGGGAAATCAGCCAGGGAAGCGGGCAGGAAGGAGGCCGCGGACGAGGCCGGACAGATGGCCCATTATCTGACCCAAATAAGGAGGGTCATTCGGTCAGGGGAGGAAAAACACGAACTGACAATGCTCCTGGCACTGTATTACCTGCACTATAACAATTGTGTGATGGTCAGCACGATCTGCCTGAAAGAGATGCAGCATGACCATGTGGAAGAGCTTAAGGAAGCTCTGAAAAAGAACGATATGCACGAGATCCGCCACCTGGCGGAGCATCTGCATGTCCACTCCGATCAGATGCATTACGCCGCAATGATATTCGGGAAAAAAATCTGGCAGAAGTTTTCCAGCCGGGCCAAGGCGGCAGCGGACGAAATCTACGAGGCTGCCCGAAGAGGTGACAATGCTGCTGTTGAGGCCGGAGTGAGGAAGATAGAGAAACCTGTCAGGATGCTCAGGAAACTTGTCAGGGAATAATAATTTGAATATCTGAAAGACCTGCGAGGTTTTTAAAACCTCGCAGGTCTGGAGAACGGTCTGGAGAACAGAAGAACTGGAGAACGACAATGAAAATAAAAAGCAGGATCGCCGTCTGGACCGGTGCATGCGTACTGGTCACGGCATTGATTATTATATCGTACTCGGTTTGTTCCATGCGAGGCAATATGCTTGACGCCGCCATGGAAGAGGCCGTCATACTGGCGCGCGGCCAGGCTGCCGCCATGGAATCTGAGATGAAGGAGGCGCTTGACGCAGCGCGTATACTGGCCCAGACCTTGTCAGCGGTTAAAGAGAAAGATGTGCAACTCGACATTGACCGCGATAATGTGACGGATATCCTTCGCATAATCCTGGAAAAGAATCCCCGGTTTGCCGGTGTCCATACATGTTGGGAACCTGAGGGGTTCGATGCCATGGATGAGGGCTACGCCGGAGAGAGGGGACATGACGAGACCGGCAGATTCGCTCCCTGGTGGCAGCGTGATGCCGATGGCAAATCAGAGATCAGATCGATGTTAGTCTGCCCCATACACAGTCCGGGCGGAATGCCGGGCAAATGGTATGACATTCCCGGGAAAACAATGAAGGAATGTGTTCTCGATCCTTTTGAACATCCTGTCAGGGGCGAGGAGATGTTAATAGTCACTCTGACCGCGCCTGTCATCGCAAACGAGCGATTCCATGGCGTGGTCGGCATTGACCTGCGGCTGGACTTCCTTCAGACAATGGCTGACAATCTGGATATCTATGACAAGTCGGGGAAAATGATGGTGATCAGCAACAACGGCATACTGGCCGGGATAACGGGCAGACCGGATCTGGTCGGGGGGCATATAAAGACGGTCCGCAAGGAACATGAAGATGTTTTGGCCGTCATCCGAAAGGGCCGGGAGACCAGAGATGTCATGGAAGGCAATTTGGAAATCTTCACCCCGCTGAAGATTGGCAATACGAACACTCCTTGGTCTGTCTGTATTCTCGTACCTGAGGAAAAGGTCACTGCCATAGCGAGTAAGCTGATGTTGAAAATGATCGTGATCGGAATTATCTGCGTACTTGTGGCACTGACAGTGCTGTGGTTTATTGCCGCGGGAATTGCCGGACCGATTTCAAAGGTGGTGGAGATTGCGGATGCCATTGCCGACGGGGACTTTTCCCAACGTCTGAACATGACGGGCCGGGATGAAATTGGCAGCATGGCCAGGGCTCTGGATAATTCCTGCAAGAAACTGTCCGAGATGCTGAACGGGATCAGGGACAGCGCCGATATGCTTGCGGCCTCATCCGGAGAATTGTCGGCCGTCTCCGGGCAAATGTCCTCATCGGCCGGGGAAATGGAATCGCAGTCCGATACTGTCGCCTCGGCATCGGAACAGGTTGCGGCCAGCGTCGGCCTGGTCGCGTCCTCAGCGGAACAATCGGGTTCCTCCATTTCGAATATCGCCTCAATGAGCGAGGAGATGTCGTCATCATTCAGCAATGTCGCTGATTTCGCCAGAAAGACTGCGGACAATACGGCAAGCATGGCCCGGTCAGGCGAGGATATCTCGGCACGGATCAGCGGCATAGCGGTTTCCTCCGGGGAGATGACCTCGTCACTGAACGAGGTTGCAAAGATCACCGCACGGGCGAACCGGATATCGCAGAACGCAGGCAGGCAGGCTGAACAGATCAATGCCAGAATGGACGCGCTGGTTTCCGCTTCCAAAAAGATCGGAAAGGTCGTGGGGGTCATCAGGGAGATCGCGGATCAGACCAACATGCTGGCCCTCAACGCCACCATTGAGGCAGCAGGGGCCGGGGAAGCCGGAAGGGGTTTCGCAGTGGTGGCCGGAGAGGTCAAGGAACTGGCAAAACAGTCCGCCGAGGCGACCGACGAGATCGCCGGGCAGATAGAGGAGATTCAGACTTCCACCGACGGCGTGGTTCAGGCGGTCGGGGAAATAAACAAGGTCATGGGTGAAATAGCCGGTATCAGTGAAACCATAGCGGCCTCGGTGGAGGAGCAGACCTCCATGGCGAGCGAAATATCGAAATCCGTATCCGATACAGCAGTGACGGTAAAAAATGTTGCCGGGAATGCGAAAGAGTCGGCCGATCTTGTAAAAAATATCGCAGTCTCGACTGAGGATGCCTCGAAAACAGCCGCCGAGATAACGCAAAATATTGACGATCTGCGAAAGGGCGTGAACGGGGTGACGCGGTCGTCCGATGAAGCGGCCCGGGGAGTAATGAGAATCGCTGAAAATATTCAGGGCGTCAATACCGCCTCGAAACAGAACGCCGAAGGCGCATCCGCGATTGATGAATCATCGAAAAAGCTGGCTGAAATGGCTTCGGAGCTTGCTCGGATTGTAAGTAGGTTCAAGCTTGATGTTTGATGCTGGATGCTGGATGCTGGATGCTGGATGCTGGATGCTGGATGCTGGATGCTGGATGCTGGATGCTGGATGCTGGATGCTGGATGCTGGATGCTGGATGCTGGATGCTGGATGCTGGATATTTGATGCTGGATGTTTGATGTTTGATGCTGGATGCTGGATGCTTGATGCTTGATGACCGTTTCCGTCATTATTCTGGTATTGCTGCCCAGTCTTACGAATTCCCAATCTGCCCGTACTCCAGCCTCATCACCCGATCCGCGACATGGAACCAGCGGTCATCATGGGTGACAGCTATCACTGCCTTGCCCCGAGCTTTGAAGGACGGCAGCAGGCTTTCATAAAAGTATCGTCGGAACTGCGGATCCTGGTCCGCGGCCCATTCGTCAAACACATAAACCGGTTTGTTTTCAAGTAACACGGCTATCATGGCGAGTCTTTTCTTCTGACCGGTTGACAGCTCAAGGGTGGTGAATCTGTTCTTATCCAGCCCGACTTTACCTTCCAATTGCATCATCCGGATGAAATCCTCAGCCTGGTCCGGATCAATCTCGCCCATGCCGTAGAGACGCATAAACAGATGGTAATCGGAAAAGATCACCGAAAACAGATGACGATGGTCCCTGATGAGAATTTCAGTGTTGTTCAGACAGACCTGCCCCGATTGTATGGGATACAGACCGGTTATCAGTTTGAGCAACGTGGATTTCCCGCTCCCGTTGCCGCCGGTGATAAAGAGAATTTCTCCTTTGTTAATTGTGATATCCAGAGGCCCCACCCCGAACAGGTTTGTATCCTTCCCTTCATAGCAAAATCCGATGTTCTCATATCTGAGCTGCTCAAAATCGGCCGGTACCGGGGCCTGCCCGGAAACCCGGCTCTCTTGGGCGAGTTTTTCGAGAGTCTGCTGCAATTGAAACAATCTTTGCAGAGAAACAGCGGCAAGAATAATGCCGGGGACTCTGTCAATCAGCACACTGTAGGGCATGAAAAACAAACAGCCGAACAAAGAAAATATAAGGTTGTCCGTCACGATACCGAACAGGGGGGTGAGAAACACCATCAGCATGAGCAGGGATTTGAATAGCCCGTAAGCTATGGAATAGTTGTTCATAAAAACATTCTGATACTGAATCTTCAGTTCTCTGAGCAGTTCCCCATGTTTCTTAACACCCCTGTGAAAAAAATCGTCACTTTTCTTATCATTCAGCCTGAGTTCTTTGAATCCTTCAAACAAATCCCTGACGGATTCCAAAAAGACCTTCTCTCGTGTCCGCACCTGTTCGATCATCTCACGGATGCGAATCTGGTTAAACCCGTATATGGCACATGCCATTCCATAGACACAAAATGAGAGAATCCCTGCCGGCAATGAAAGACAGCAGAGATAGATATGAATGATGATGACAGCGATAATTGATAGTAAGACAGATGCGGTGTACTGAGATATCGCGGATATGAATCTCTCATCATATATCAGAGCAAGATAAATTTTTTCAGGACCGATTTTTTCAAAATCTGCCAGTCCGATCTTACGGACATGGCCCATGATATTCAGTCTGATATCGGCAACAGTCCTCTGCACAAAGCGAATCACGAACAATTGGAAACGCCGGTAACTGATAAAATAAATTATCAGTAACAGCGTGAACACCACGAAATACCGGATTTCGGACTGCTCCTGATGAATGCCGAGTGTATTATAAAGTGTTGCCATCATTGACACACCGAGCGTTACTACAAGAATTCCTCTCAGGATAACGGGTCTTGCAAGCTGAAACCGGTTTTTTCTGAAATCGCGAAACAAAACGCTCTGATCTGTTTTTTTCATTATTTTTCCCTTAGTTGTCCGTATTCCATCCGAATCACGCGGTCAGCCATATAAAAAAATCTTTCATCATGAGTAACTGCGATGATCGTTTTTCTCTCGGATTTAAGTGACGGCAGCAATGTTTCGTAAAAGTATTGCCGGAAACGGGGATCCTGATCGGCAGCCCATTCATCCAAAACATATATCGGCTTGTTCTCCATGAGCGCGACGATCAGTGCCAGCCGCTTTTTCTGGCCAGTTGACAAGTCGGTGGTAGTAAATCTCCCGTCTTCATAACTAGTTTTATGATCCAGTTCCAACCGTTCCAATAAATCAGAGAGATATTTCTCATCAATTTTATCCAATCCGTAAAGCGTGTCAAAAAGGTGAAAATCGCCGAAAACTGCTGAAAACAGATGCCGGCACTTAGACATCGCAATATCCTTGCCGTCTATTTGAAACCCGCCTGCCGTGGGAGCATACAAGCCGGTCAGAACCTTTAGCAGCGTGGATTTTCCGCTTCCGTTTCCTCCCACGATAAAGATAAGTTCTCCTTTTCTGATGGCAAGATTGACAGGACCGACTGAAAAATCAGCCTCGCGGTCAGGTCTGTTATATTCATAGATGATTCCGTTCAGAGTGATTTCCTGAAAATCCTTTATGACTTCCCGAGAGGGCTTATATAAACATTCACTGCTTTCTCTCTCCTTTTGCATGCGCATCCGATCCAGTTTTCTTAAAATTTCAGTCCCGTGGCTGATTTCCGGAATTCCGACAGCAATGACATTTGCATGCATCAGCGTATAGAAAATGATTGTAATCATACGGAATAATGTTTCACGATCATAATACAAAGATAATATGAAAACAATAAAACCCATAGTGAGAAAATAGATCAGTTGGATAAGCGGTATGATTTCCGACATGTAAAATCTTATCCGAACCCTTGATTTTTCTAATAAAGAGACAGAGGGCACGATATAATTGTCAAACAGATCGTCATTTTTCTTCTGATCCATTTTCATTTCTTTCAATCCGAACAGCATATCGTTGAAAAAACCAATGAGTTTTGTCTCTTTTTCCAAGTCCGGCACAAGTTCTTCCTTTATCAGCCGCTGTAATATCTCATAGCAACCGATCAGGGTGACTGTCAGGCATAGTATTATCAGCATTGTCAAAAAGGAAATTGATGAAATATACAGCCAGAAAAACAGGATAATCAGCATGCTTTGCGAGACCTCCAGCAATGTGACCGCCGCTTTTGAAAGCATCTGGGCATCAGCCAACTGAATATGAATATCGGAGGGATTCAGCTTCTCAGCATCTGACAATTCGGCATGACGGACATCGTTTACCATCCTTATCTGAAGTTTTTCCAGGGCCGCCTCCGCCAGCATGATTCCGTTTTTCTGGGCAACCCGTTTGCTGGTAACAAACAGAGCAGCCGTCACCGGCAAGAAAAACAGATAAAGCGCGTAATTTTTCCCTCCGACTATGTCAAACGCTGCCTGAATGAGAAGCAGAACAAATGCCATGCCGGTAATGCCCGCGATTATCACAGCCCCTATTATCAGCAGGGACTTTTCCAAAGATTCGTTAATAAAAAGTCGAAAGAAAAACATAATATAGTCTTCTCCAATAATGGCTGTTTTGATCTGTCATACGCGTCAACCTATATCGGTTGCCTTGCTGTGTATTATTTATTATCTTTGTCTCCCCTGATCAGGGCTGCCAATTGTGCCACAGCCCCTTTCATCAGGCCCGCCTGAGCATCCAGTTCCTCGGAAGCGGACGCGCACTCTTCGGAATTGGCCGCATTCCGCTGGGTAATCCTCCCCATTTCGGCAGCAGCTTCGCTCACCTGACCGATTCCCCGGGCCTGCTCCCCGGATGTCATAGCAATCTCACTTACCAGCATTCCTACTTTGGAAGAGGCTTGGGCAGCTTCTGAAAATGCCTCGCTGGTCATGGTTACCAGTTCCGAACCATCCCTGATTTTTTCCACCGTGCCTTTAATCAGAGCAGATGTGCTTTTCGCGGCATTGGCTGCACGCATGGCAAGATTTCTGACCTCATCGGCAACCACCGCGAACCCGGTACCGGCCTCACCTGCCCTGGCTGCCTCAATCGCGGCATTCAGCGCCAGAAGATTGGTCTGGAAGGCAATTTCATCTATCTTTTTAATTATGTCAAAAACCTTTTCGCTCGATTCGGAGATATCCGCCATTGAACGGGTCAGTTCTTCCATCGAATGATTCGCCTTGTGAATAACTAGTGCGGCCTCTTTTACCAGCCGGTCTGCCTGATTTGCATTCTCCGCATTCTGCCTGGTCATTGAGGATATGTTTTCCAAAGATGAAGAGGTTTCTTCCAGAGATGAGGCCTGCTCGGCTGATTTTCCGGCCAAGTCATAACTGCCGCATGTAATCTGAGCGGAAGCAGAGGTTACATTGTCGGCCATGTCCTCCATCTGATCGGCCATGCTTTTCAACAGGCGGATAATCCTCCGGGCGATGAAAAAGGCTGCCAGTATGCCAATGAGGATGGCAGCAATTGCTGTTATGGTCACATTACGCTTGGTTCCCGCGGCCGCATCCAGCATAATCTCATCCGTGACCGTGTTGTTCCTTACTTCCTTACGAATTTTGTGCAAGGTTTCCTGGAAGGATTGAAGGGCCGGAAGCGTCTCTGATGCGTAAATCCGGTTGGCCTTCCTGGCCCCTTCTGACATACGCTCCACTTCGGCTCTGATTTTCTGAAGCACCTCAATGGTATTGTTCAGAGCCACCACAGTCCCGGTTCCGTAAATCTGTTTGGCAGCCCCCTGGTTCAGCAGGGCGGTCTGAATTCTGATGGCATCCTGAAGATGATTATTCACTTTTTCGCTTTCAGGCAGGATCCAGTTTACAAATATCTCCCGGGATTTTAAAGTGTTCTCTTCATACAAGACGTTTTCAAGCCTGGCAACCGCTTCATGGATATGCTTGTGCGGTGCCCGTACAGCCTCAAGCGCGGCCTTCAGGTCCGGAAAATCCTTTATGCGGGAAGCGGTCTCATCGGATGATAGGAACTTTCCCATATCGCTCTCGTTCGGATCCGTCTCCATATCCAGCACCAAAGCGCCTTCGAGAATCGCCTCAGCTATGGATAACAACAGTTTCCGATGGTTGTCAGAAACATTCCTGAGTTTGCTGAGAAAGTCCGGGTCAGCAGGCACATAAATCTTTTGAATTTCACTCGCGCTCTGATATAGTTTTCCATGGGCGTCTTTCAGGGATTTCAGCAACTTGCTGAGTTCGTCATTCCCGGCAGCGGCTTTTTCAGCCTCTTCGCTATGAAGCCATTTGCCCAGATCGGTCTTATGCTCGTCGGTCTCAATGGGAAACCCGGGCAAATTTTTTGAAAGGTGTTCGTTTATTTTTGCACTCCATTTAAAGAGGGTTTCGACGGTAACCGTGAAGTCGGGTATGCTTTTATCCACCTGCCGGAAATGTTGAACAATGGCAACGGCCGATTCATGGAGTTTCCTGTGAGATTCTTCAATCTCCTTCAGCAGAGGGGCAATACCGGGGATCGAATTTTCCAAATTCTCACGAGGCTCACCGTAAAGCCACATGCCAAAACCGCAATAATGATCATCCGCTTCAATATCAAGTCCTGTTACATTATCATCAGTTAAAAAGCTGTTCAACTGATTCACCCAATAGAGGTGATCCACCTCTGCCTGGACAAGAAATCCGTTCAGCCTGTTGTCATGAATCACCTGCCCGGCTTTGCTCACAATATTTTCTGTTCCCATATAGTTCAGGAGACCCACCGCCACCAGGAGGATCAGTACCATCCCAAAACCGGCAGCAATCATTTTCCCAATGGTCATATTTTTCAAAGTCATAATTCCCCCCAATCTTTTCAGAATATCTTTCAGCGTCTTATCCCATTTGTAAAAAATAACCCGTCATAAAATGTCATTCCTGCGAAAGCAGGAATCCATAAATCCCCCAACCTTTTCAGAATATCTTTCAGCGGGGCGCATTTACAAATTGGGGGACATCGCTTGTCCCCCGATGGACGCGGATGAACGCGGACACACGCGGATTTTTTTTGTTGTCAGCGTGTTTCCGCGTTCATCAGCGTCCTGATCAGGGGGAATTTGAATATCCCCCAAGTCGTGAATACGCCCCTTTCAGCGTCTTATCCCATTTGTAAAAAATAACCGGCATCCTTCATAAAAGCCGAAAGTGGTTTGCACTTTTCCAATCGGCATTTCATATCCCACACAAAGGCACAAAGGGCACAAAGAACAAAGGAACTCACCCTGACACCCGAAAGTGTAAACCGACAAATGAAGGATGCCAAATAACCCGTCATAAAATGTCATTCCTGCGAAAGCAGGAATCCATCTGCTATCAGCAGGTTGGATTCCCGCTTTCACGGGAATGACATGATGGTTATTTTTTACAATCGGTATCACTTTCCAACCCCTGCGACCCTCCGTACAATGTCATAGTCACTGTCGAAGCCGACTACCCATCCTGAATAACCAAACCCCTCAGCCTTGGTAACCTCTTCAGGCACATCTTTGGTCAAAGCTCTTACTATCTTATCCATAAGTTCCCTGTTTTTTGCCACCGCCGGGGGAACGCACATTGGCTGCAACGGAATCGGGCCGACTCTGACAACTTTGCGGAACACCTTGCCATGCTTTTCTTCCGCTTCCCATAAGTTGACGTCCCATGTGGCGCCGCCGTCAATAATATTGTCCGCACCGGGCTTCCACGCGGCCAGCGCATCCGTAAGTTTCGGATGCTTTTTTAAAAATTTCACCTCACCGAAGTATTTGTCGGGGACTATATGCTTCCTCCCGAAATACGACATCGGATACAAATATCCCGAACCCGAACTTTTCTTGGTAAACCCCCATTTCTTACCCTTCAGGTGCTTCAGGGACTTATACGGAGAATCAGCGTTCACCAGGAAATATCCGTAATAATGGCCCCGTGATTCTCCTCCCTTGAATTGTTGGCATGTGGCCACATAATGAATCTTATCCGGATGCTTCTCTTTCATCTGCACATAAAGCACCGGCCCGACAAATCCCAGAGAAATTTTACCGGCAATGAAATCATCCACAAACGATTCGTAGCTCTTTGAAACAACCAGTTTGGCAGGCAGACCCACGGATTTGGAAATATAATCTGTAAACGGCTGGAAAGACTTTTCCAGCTTTACCGGATCCGTAAACGGAATGACACCCACCACAAAAGTTTCCTGGGCAAATCCCATGCTGTGGAATACCAGGAAAAACAATCCTACGGTCAGCATAATTTTCTTCATCTTGACTTCTCCTTTCTGTTTAACGGGTTATATGGGTTATATGGTTGACATGGTGGGCTACGCTGCGCTTCACCCACCTTACATCCTGCTTAGTTGTTCAGCATTAATTCACTTTTCAATCCCTACGATCCTCCGTGTAATGTCAAAGTCACTGTCGAAGCCGACTTTCCATCCTGAAAAAAGGAAATCCTCAGTTTCGGTAACCTCTTCAGGCACATCCTGAGTCAGCGCTCTTACGATCTTATCCCGAATCGCCTTATTTTGCGCCACCGTCTCAGAAACAGCAATGGCTATAAGCGGGATCGGACCGACCCTGGCAATTTTGCGGAACACCTTGCCATGCTTTTCTTCTGCTTCCCATAAGTTGACGTCCCAAGTGGCGCCGCCGTCAATGATGTTGTCCGCACCGGGCTTCCACGCGGCCAGCGCATCCGTAATCCTGGGATGCTTTTCCAAAAACTTCACTTCGCCGAAGTATGTGTAAGGATCAATTTTCTTTCTGCTGAAATAGGCCATCGGATACCGGTACCCTGAAGATGAACTTTTCTTGGTAAACCCCCATTTTTTTCCCTTCAGGTACTTCAGCGACTTATAGGGAGAATTGGCGTTCACCAGGAAATATCCGTAGTAATGGCCCCGTGTTCTTCCACCTTTGTTCTGAAGGCAGGTGGCCAGATAATGAACCTTATCCGGATGCTTGTCCTTTGTCTGCACATAAAGCACTGCTCCGAAAAATCCCAAAGAAATCTCACCGGCGACAAAAGCATCTGCAAACGCTTCATAGCTCTTTGAAACAATTAGTTTGGCAGGCAGACCCAGTGATTTGGAAATATAATCTGTGAATGGCTGAAAAGACTTTTCCAGCTTTGCCGGGTCCGTAATCGGAGGAACGCCCACCACAAAAGTGTCCTGGGCGAATCCCATGCTGTGGAATACCAGGAAGAATAATCCCACGGTCAGCAAAAATTTTTTCATCTTGACTTCTCCTTTCTGTTTAACGGGCATAAGTGTAAACCTTGCTCTTGCTCTTGCTCTTGCTCTTAATCTTGCTCTTAATCGAACGCGGGCAAGATCAAGATCAAGATCAAGATCAAGTCCTAAGTTTGCACTTATGGTTTAACGGGTTATATGGGTTATATGGTTGACATGCTGGGTTGCACTGTGCTTTACCCCTTACATGCTGTATCCTGCTTACTGCTTAATTGTTCAGCATTAATTTACTTTTCAATCCCCGCGACCCTCCGTACAATGTCAAAGTCGCTGTCAGTTCCCACGATCCAGCCTGAATAAGGAAATCCTTCCGCTTTGATAACCTCCTCAGGCACATCTTTGGTTAAAGCATTTATGATTTTATCCAGAAGCTCCCTGTTTTGTGCCACCGCCGGGGGAACGCACATTGGCTGCATCGGAATCGGGCCGACTCTGGCAACTTTGCGGAACACCCTGCCATGCTTTTCTTCTTCTTCCCATAAGTTGACGTCCCATGTGGCGCCGCCGTCAATAATGTTGTCCGCACCGGGCTTCCACGCGGCCAGCGCATCCGTAATCTTGGGATGCTTTCCCAAGAATTTCACATCACCGAAGTATTTGTCAGGATCGATTTGTTTCCTTTTAAAATACGCCGTCGGATATTGGTATCCTGAAGACGAGCTTTTCTTGGTAAATCCCCATTTTTTCCCCTTCAGGTGACTTAGCGACTTATACGGGGAACTGGTGTTCACCAGGAAATACCCGTAGTAATGTAATGGCCCCGTGTTTTTCCACCTTTGAACTGCTGGCATGTCGCCACATAATGAATTTTATCCGGATGCTTGTTTTTTGTCTGTACATAAAGTACGGATACGAAAAATCCCAATGAAATTTTACCGGCAACAAAATCATCTGCAAATGTTTCATAGCTCTCTGAAACAAGCAGTTTGGCAGGCAGACCCACGGATTTGGAAATATAATCTGTAAATGGCTGGAAAGATTTTTCCAGCTTTGCCGGATCCGTAAACGGAACAACGCCCACCACAAAAGTATCCTGGGCAAATCCCATGCTTTGGAATATCAGGAAAAATAATCCTGCGGTCAGCAAAAATTTTTTCATCTCCTTTCTGTTTAACGGGTTATATGGGTTATATGGCTGACTTCAGGCGGTGTAGCACCGCCTGAAGGCGGAACTACTACAGCAAATCATAAATTCATCCCCTTCCTTAATATAAGAGGGTAGAACTAGGCCGTCTAAATCAGCTAATTTCCCTTGCCCGCTTTTTGGCCCCTGATATTCAGGCTGACTCCTGTCAGAACGGGCATTGTGGTCAAATTTTTCAGGGGCCGGAAACCGGGCAAAAAATCATGGCTAAAAACGGCATTTTTAGACGGCCTAGGGTAGAACCTTTAAAAATTCGGATCGGTTTTTCAGGAGTTGTGGCATAAAGAATACTTGCCGCGGCCTTTATTAAATTCTGCATTCTTAAAATGACGCGGAATCACTTGGAAACCTTTTTTCGGTCTCGTGCTGGTGGCGCAGTTGACCTTCTGACCCCGATCTGGTTTTTTTTCCAGATGTCGGAGGAAGTTTAAAAGGCATTAATTTATGTTAATACGTTTTTTTGTTTGATATGTACCACAATGTGGTAAATGTGTCAAGCGTTTTTTATATGCACTTTTCCTGATTATAACGCCTTTTGGGAGGGGAGTGGATTCCGGTTACCCGGAATGACAAGAAGATCGAAGAAAGGTCAAACAACCCATCCGGAGTGCTAAAATGCAATTTTAGCAAACCTCATCCGGAGTGCATACCGCGTGTAGTGCAATTTTTCAAATTGCATATCGCGCTGTAGTGCAATTTTTCAAATTGCACAGCGCGCTGTAGTGCAATTTTTCAAATTGCACAGCGCGCTGTAGTGCAATTTTTCAAATTGCATACCTGGGCTGTAGAGCAATTTTTTCAAATTGCACATGGGCAAATTGCAAATTTGCCCTACATACTTGCCTGTAATGCAATTTTTCAAATTGCACACGGGCAAATTGCAAATTTGCCCTACAGACTTGCCTGTAATGCAATTTTTCAAATTGCACACGGGCAAATTGCAAATTTGCCCTACATACTTGCCTGTAGTGCAATTTTTCAAATTGCACACGGGCAAATTGCAAATTTGCCCTACATGGGCTGTAGTGCAATTTTTCAAATTGCATACGGGCAAATTGCAAATTTGCCCTACATGCTTGCCTGTAGTGCAATTTTTCAAATTGCACGCGGGCAAATTGCAAATTTGCCCTACATGCTTGCCTGTAGTGCAATTTTTCAAATTGCACGCGGGCAAATTGCAAATTTGCCCTACATACCTGGGCTGTAGTGCAATTTTTCAAATTGCACGCGGGCAAATTGCAAATTTGCCCTACATGGGCTGTAGTGCAATTTTTCAAATTGCGCACGGGCAAATTGCAAATTTGCCCTACATGCTTGGCTGTAGTGCAATTTTTCAAATTGCGCACGGGCAAATTGCAAATTTGCCCTACATGGGCTGTAGTGCAATTTTTCAAATTGCACGCGGGCAAATTGCAAATTTGCCCTACATGCTTGGCTGTAGTGCAATTTTTCAAATTGCACACGGGCAAATTGCAAATTTGCCCTACATACCTGCAATTTTTCAAATTGCACACGGGCAAATTGCAAATTTGCCTTACAAAATGGTAATCCTTTTTCACTTTCCTACTGAAAAACCATCTTCTCCGTACGGATCCGGATGGTATCCGTCAGAATTGTAAAGCTGAATTAACCGCAAAAGCTCGGTCAGACTGATACGCCAGTCCTGTGGAGTGTAATCCGAATCATGGTGTGCACAGCTTCTCAGGTTTCGGTTCCGGGTTTCCAGCCCGTAGCCGTCTTCCAGTCCGGAGTCGCCGCAATGATAGGATCCGCTATTGTATAACTGGATACCGCGGAGCAGTTCTGAAAGGCCGATTTTATAATCCGGAGGATTATAATCCGCACTGTGATATGTTCCGTCCTCCACCGGGGGTTGGCTATCGGCAACATCTGCCCGGACACTGTCCGAATAAAGTTTCTCTCCGTTCGTTTTGACGACGCAGATCCGATAATAGGACGTTCCAGTGAGCGGAAATTCATCGTCATAGCTTGTCACCATGGCATTCGTCTCCTGCCGGAGATACTCGTCATTCGGATATTCGGGATCCGGAAAGGTGCTTCTGAGGAGCGTGTAGGATTCAAAATAGCTTCCTGTATATTGAGTCCAGTTTAAAGAGACGCTTCCGCCCGCATTAACAACAGAAGAGAGCGTCGGAGGCACATCACTGCAATTTAACACATCCCACTCCCACGAATTCATCCCGCCGATGTCATATACCGATGTGAATCCTTTGGAATCGAGGAAGCTGGCGGCCTGGTTGCTCCGATTTCCGCTTCTGCAAACGATCAGAATATCAGCATCTTTCGGCAGTTCAGAATATTTCTCCTGAAGCACGCCCGAATTCCAGGGATAATTGACTGAACCCGGAATATGTCCGTATTCACCGCAGAATTCATAATCTTCTCTTACATCTATGATGATCAGATCCGGATGGGTATCGATCATATCTTTTGCTTCCGTGGGCGTAAGATCGGTATGTTCGACTTCCGGTTCTGTATCAGTTGTGGCCGGATCAGTTCCAACAGGATCAGTTCCAACAGGATCAGTTGTGCCAGAATCGTCTTCATAAGTGAAACCTGTGGGCGGATATCCGCCTTCTCTCAATGCGGCTTCCATCTCTTCCACACTCGTTTTTGTATCGTCAAACACCACTTTGGTAGTCTGATTATCAATGTCCGGCACAATCTCTGTCACGCCGTCAATCCTCACAAGGATAGTCCATATCCTGTCTGACGAGACAATTCATGTACACGACGGAATACTGAACCGGACAGTTCTGACAGCCGCCCAGGCGGACTGACAGGTTATAAAACAGAAACAAACTGCAAGGAACAAACATAACGGTTTTACTGACTTTTTCATTGTGATACCTCCTTTATTAGTTTACACTTTTTTATGTTGTCACGGTATTTTTTCTCCTCATAATCCGCAATCGCCTCGGCCAGCGCCTGGGCCCCGAGATTGGAACAATGCATCTTCTCTTTCGGAAGCCCGTCAAGGGATGCCGCAACCGCTTTTTTTGTTATGGATTTGGCTTCCGACAAGGTCTTTCCCTTTGCCATTTCACTGACCATGCTGGATACGGCAATGGCAGCAACACATCCGAATGTTTTGAATTTCACCTGGTCAAGTTTGTCATCCCTGACCTTGATATAAAAGGCCATCATATCGCCGCATACGGGGTTGCCGACCTCTCCGACTCCGTCAGCATCTTCTATCTCACCCACATTTCGGGGATTTGAGAAATGATCCATTACTTTTTCCGAATACATTTTTTACCTCCTTTTGTATTTTCAGGCACTTTGCCGCGATTGAGCATCTCGGACAAAGTGACAGCATCAAGCGCATCGTACATCGCTTCTGTTGCGACCTTCCACATCTCCCGGGTCAGACAGGTGGCAGACCTGTCGCATATATCAGGATTTTCAATGCAGCGCGACAGACTGATATCACCTTCGAGCATTCTGACGATCTCTCCTATCGTAATCTCCCCGGGTCGCTTTGCAAGCCTGTGCCCGCCTTTGGGACCCCGAACACTTCTGATGTAACCGCCTTTCTTCAGTGGTATGATGATCTGCTCAAGATATTTGACAGAAATATCCTGACGCTTTGCAATACCGCCGATCTGCACAGGCCCTTCATTATAATGCTGCGCCAGATCCAGCATCATTCTGGTTCCGTAGCGGCTTCTGGTTGAAAGTTTCATACAGCATCCCCCTTGTCAGGAAGCTTTTCGCCAAGCAGGAGAGAATGAACGAAGCCTTTCAACAACAAAAGACAGAGCGGCCTCCCCGAGAAGCGTTATAACCAGAAGTATGGTTATATCGTTTTGGCTGTTATTGTATTGTATACCGTTTTATTCTATACCACTTTAATATAGAATAATTCGGTTTAGCATGATGTCAAGAGCTAAAAATATTTTTCCAAAAAAATATCGGCATCTTTCATTTGTCGGTTTACACTCGCATTCAATAAAAAATAAGGCATCCTTCATAAAAGCCGAAAGTGGTTTACACTTTTTCCAACCGGCATTTCATATCTCACACAAAGGCACAAAGGTCACAAAGGACAAAAAAAGAATTCACCTGACACCCGAAAGTGTAAACCGACAAATGAAGAATGCCAAAAATAATATTCAGTTTCTGGGCATCCTTCATAAAAGCCGAAAGTAGTTTACACTTTTTTCCGATCGGAGCCGGCGGCATTTTAATCTCACACAAAGGCACAAAGGAGCAAAAAAAAATTCACCCTGACACCCGAAAGTGTAAACCGACAAATGAAGGATGTTCTTTGTGCCCTTTGTGCCTTTGTGTGGGATATGAAATGCCGATTGGAAAAGTGTAAACCACTTTCGGCTTTTATGAAGGATGCCCAATTTTTCAAATTGCATACGGGCAAATTGCAAATTTGCCCTACATACATGGAATTTTGCAAATTGCACACGGGCAGGCAAATTGCAAATTTGCCCTACATGGGGCTGTAGAGCAATTTTTCAAATTGCACACGCACATGTTAAAAAAATACTGTAAACAATTGCCACACTGACTGTTTCAAAATGCAACAGCAATATAACCGCTTTGTTTCATTGAGTTATCTTTATTTATCCACATCACTCCCCATCAAAGTGTAACCCATCTTTCCATATTCGGAAGCCCCTCTGTTCAGGCGAAATCGCAAAGAATAAAAAAAAAATTGAAAATGATTTCAACAGATAACAACTGAATTTTTTAAATTTCTTCTTGCATGGCACATTTGTTGCATAGATACATAGAAGAGATCATTTGAAAAATCAGAATACTGAACGCAAGCTTGGTCATAAACTTTTCTGTACCCACCTTTGTGCCTCTCTTTGTGGCGTCTGTGCCTTTGTGTGGATATAAAATCCCGGAAAACTTATGGCAGCCGTTTATGAACATTTCTGTATAAGTACTGGGGCATCCTTCATTTGTCGGTTTACACTTTCGGGTGTTAGGGTGAATTTTTTTTTGTGCCTCTGTGCCTCTTTGTGCCTTTGTGCCTTTGTGTGAGACATAAAATGCCGGCCTGGCTCTGATTGGAAAAAAGTGTAAACTACCTTCGGCTTTTATGAAAGATGCCAGTACCAGCTATAAAATTTCAGGTAAGTACCCAGCCATAAATTTTTTTGTGCTCACCTTTGTGCCTTTCTTTGTGCCTTTGCGCCTTTGTGTGAGATATAACTTATGGCCAGGTACTTATCAGTGGCCACTTATTCTGATATAAGGAGGTTCCGAAATGAAAAAAAAGACAGCAAGAAAAAAAAAGAACAGGGTAATGGGATTCCAGGTGCTGGAAAATGAGTGTATCTGGATGAAGGCAGGTGTTGTAAATTTCCGAACCTGTGATAATGCTTATGACTGTAACAACTGTCCGTTTGACCATGCAATGCAGAGAGCCATGAGTTCTGAGACGGACAGGAAAAAGCCGGGATGGGTTGAGCTTCTGAGAAAGAACTATGAGGGCGCATCACGGCCATGCCGGCATGTGCTGACAGGCCGTATTGACACGCCGAAAATCTGCGTCATGAATTACGAATGCTACCACTGTGCCTTTGATCAGATGCTTGATGAGGCAGATACCCAACTGACAAACGCGCCTGAGTATAAAGAGGCATCCGGTTATCGGGTGGCAGACGGGTATTATTATCATATCGGCCATACCTGGGCGCGTGTCGAACATGGCGGACGCATCCGGATCGGATTTGACGATTTTGTTGTCAGGCTTTTCGGTATAGCGCAAAGACTGGACACTCCCCCGCTGGGTGCCGTGCTGGAACAGGATCAGGTGGGATGGACATTTGCCCGGGACAATCATAAAGCCGCGACATTGTCTCCGCTCTCAGGCACTGTGGTCACGGTAAACCATAAGGCAAAAGACCATCCCGAAATTATCCATGAAGATCCCTACCAAGAAGGATGGCTGTTTATCCTGGAACCCAAATCCTCAAAAAAGAGACTGAGAAGTCTGTATTTCGGAGAAGAAGCGGTGAACTGGACAGAACAGGAGAGCCGCAGGCTGATGACACTCATGGGACCGGAATATGAGCAACTGGCAGCCACCGGCGGCGAGCCGATAGATGACTTTTTCGGCTATTACCCGGAAATCGGGTGGGATACGCTGACTCGGGCATTTCTTCGGACGGAGAAAGTTTGATCAAACTTGAACTTGAATGTTCCTGGTTCTAACGGATTTTGTGGTTCCTGGAAACATGACAGCGGATGGGAGGATGAAACGGATTTTCCCGATCCGGCAAATCCCGGAAACATGAGGGCGTGCCGGGGACGGATATCCGTTTCATCCTGGAATCCGGGGCATCCTTCATTTGTCGGTTTGCACTTTCGGGTGCAGGGTGAGTTCTTTTGTTCTTTGTGCCCTTTGTGCCTTTGTGTGGGATATGAAATGCTGACTGGAAAAAGTGTAAGCTACTTTCGGCTTTTATGAAGGATGCCGAATCCGGTGTCATATTTCCCGGGACCACAAAAAGCGTTAGAATCAGGCACGTTCAAGTTCACGTTCAAGTTCACGTTTGAGTTCAAGTTCAGAGGCTCAGGCGACAAAAAGCGTCCCGAAGATATGCAGAACAGTATCTGCAAAAACAGAGAGGGATACTGTCCAGTTCCTCAAGTCCTTTGGAGAAGTGCATCAGGCAGTTCTTATCCGTGCAATGCTGAAGATCGCAAAGATGACCGAATTCATGGAGGGCCGTTTTTGCCGCCCTCTCCGGATTTTTCTCCATTCTGAACAGGGAGATCAGCGCACATTTGCCGCCCAGCCTTGCTTCACCAAAGACATGGGTGAAAAGGGGAACAAAGAGATCAACGTCAAGAATCCCGATCACCTTGTCACAATTGTCGAACTGCATGGACTCAAAGGATTTGATAATCAGACCGGCATCGTATTGAGACCGCCTTTTATCAAAAGCATATCCGGGAAGTTCCAGAGGAGGAAAAATATCTGTGGAAAGATTGAGATAACCGACAAAATGGGCAGCGACAACTTTCGGTGCAATCTCAGGAACTTCTCCCACAGGCACAACCCCGATGCGGATGTTGTAAGGTGATTTTTCATTTTTCATTTGTCACTGAATCGTCGGGCTCAGATTAACTCACGTTCTTTGCAGATTGTATCGTTTGATCCTTCTGTGTAGTGTCACCCGGCTGATATCCAGAATTTCGGACGCCCGGGTCACGTTCCAGTCACATTCCGACAGTATGTGGCAAATATAATCTTTTTCCATATCACGCAGGGAGCGCGGCTTTAAAAAACGCCGCGACGATGGACTGAGGAAAGAAAAATCCCCGGTTTTGAGCGTCCGGGACTTTGAAAGCACCACCGCTCTCTCAATGGCGTTTTCCAGTTCCCTCACATTCCCGGGCCACTCGTATGATTTCAGATGTTCCGTCGCCTCACGGCTGACATGATCCACATGCTTGGTCGTCTCGTGGCTGTATTTGTCCAGGAAATGTCGGGTCAGCAGGGGAATATCCTCCCTCCTTTCTCTCAGAGGGGGAATGTGAATCGTAATCACATTGACACGGTAGAAAAAGTCTTCCCTGAAAGTTCCCTCTTTCATCTCTTTCCCGAGATCCCTGCGAGTAGCGGAGATCAGGCGGAATTCCACATCAACGGGACGGGTTTCTCCGACCCTGATGATTTTCTTTTCTTCCAGAACACGCAGGAGGTCGATCTGCATCTTTGGACTGATCTCCCCGATTTCATCCAGAAAAAGTGTTCCGCCGGAAACGACTTCCAAAAAACCTTTGCGGGAGTGAGTCGCGCCGGTAAATGCCCCTTTCTGATATCCGAACAACTCACTTTCCAGAAGCGTCTCCGGCAATGCGCCGCAGTTGATCGCGACAAAAGGGAAACGGTTCCGATGGCTCTTGGCATGGATCGCCTTTGCCACCAGTTCCTTGCCGGTTCCGGTCTCCCCTGTAATGAGGATGGACGCGTCGCTTTGGGCAACCTCCGTTATCAGTCTGAAAACATGCCTCATCTCAGGGGATTGCCCGATGATATTATCAAAACGGGTGATTTCTTCCAACTGCCCTTTGAGATACCTGTATTCGGAAGCCAGTTTTTTCTGATGAACGATTTTCTCCATTACAAGGGAGAGCTGATCCGGTTTGAAGGGCTTGAGCAGATAATCGCTGGCCCCCGTTTTCATTGCCTTTATAGCCGTTTCAATGGAACCGTATGCCGTAATGATAACCACCGTTGTCTCCGGATATTCCTCCTTGACCTTTTCCAATAATTCAATACCGTTCATCCCGGGCATCTTCATGTCAGCAAACAGAATATCAAAAGGAAATTTTTCCAGTTTTTCCAGCGCTTCGGCACCTGATGAAGCAGTATCTGTCACATGCCCCGCTTTTTCAAACCAGTGAAAAAGGGATTCCCGGACAATCATTTCATCATCCACTATCATAATGCTCATTTTCTGCTTCATGCTCTTCCTCCGTTTGGAAATTCGTAATTGGTGGTCATCGGAAATTACAGACTTGGAAACGTCAGAGTAAAAGAAGTCCCCTTTCCCACCCGGCTTTTAACCTTAATATCTCCCTTATGATTTTTCACCATGCCATAGACAATGGATAGCCCGAGCCCCGTGCCTTCCCCCTCTTCCTTGGTGGTAAAGAAAGGATCAAAGATGTGACTGATATCTTCGTCACGGATGCCGCATCCCGTATCCCATATTTCTATCCGGGAATTCTCTGAGACGCTGTCCCGTTCCGAAATGATGCTGAGTTCGCCTCCCATGGGCATGGCTTCAACAGCGTTAAAAATCAGATTGAGGAAGCATTGCTGCAACTGGTTGGCATCTCCCATGATCATCAGAGGTTCCGGGGAGAGTCTCTTATCCGGCCGGATATCCGCAAGCTCCATTTTATGATGCGTCAGTGAAATTACCGCATTAAGAACTTCGTTAATATCCATATAGGTGTATTCAACAGGGGATTCCCGGGAAAAGGAAAGGAGACCGGAAACAATATTCCCGCACCGCTCCAGTTCCCCGGACATGAGGGAGACATATTTTTTAAGATTCTCCATATTCTCTTTTGTCGGCACCCCCTCTTCCAGAATCATCTGTATGAGATGGCTGAAGGTCAGCAGTCCCTGAATCGGATTATTAATCTCGTGAACGCAACTGGCCGCCAGCTTGCCCAGGGAAATCATCCGATCTTCCTGGATCAGTTTTTTCATATCCGTTTCTATTCGCCTGACCCGTGCCTCACATCGGGATGAAAACTCTTTCGTGATATCCCTCCATAACTCGATGACCCGTACAATTTTGTCATTCCGGTCCCTTATGGGATAGGTGGCGATATTGAAATAACGCGCCTGATCTTCCGAAACATGATACTCGTGGATGACATGAGCAGATTCGCCGGTTCTCAGAGTCTGCACCAGAGGACATTCAAATCCCACCTGCGAAAGCAGACAAGGCACAGCATATCCCCAGACAATCTCATGGCAGGGTTTTCCCACCGCCTCTGCTTTCGATTTTTTTACTGCCTTCAGATAGGTCTTGTTTGCATCAACAATGGTAAAATTCGGATTCAGAACCACGATTCCCAGATTGCTCTGCTGAAAAAGAACATCATAAGACATCTTCTCAAGGATCATCTGTTGCTCTGCCGTCTTCAGTTTTTTATTGGCGTTGTTCTCTGTCACGCCCACCCCCTTCGGTCTGATTAACTACAGGGATTTCACATAATTAGAGGGATTCCGCATAAGAAAAGGATTTTCCGGGACTCTCGGCCGCAATCCTTTCTTATGCGGAATCCCTGTAATACCTGACCAAATAAGTTTTGACGGGTAGCCCATGCGGTCGGAATCAGCCGCGCCCGTTTCCGCCCGCGCATTTCTCATTTCCGGTGCTGAAAAATGAGAACCCGCTCAGCGACACGGAACAGCGGCCGGCCGGATATGTAAAATCACCCGTCAAAACTTATTTGGTCAGGCAGTAGTTGTGTCGTAAGTACCTGGCCATAAATTCTTTTGTTTTCACCTTTGTGCCTTTCTTTGTGCCTTTGTGCCTTTGTGTGAGATATAAAATGCCAAAACGCCCACCCACTTCGGTCTGATTAACTACAGGGATTTCACATAATTAGAGGGATTCCGCATAAGAAAAGGATTTTCCGGGACTCTCGGCCGCAATCCTTTCTTATGCGGAATCCCTGTAGTTGTGTCGTAAGTACCTGTCCATAAATTCTTTTGTTTTCACCTTTGTGCCTTTCTTTGTGTCTTTGTGCCTTTGTGTGAGATATAAAATGCCAAAAAACTTATGGCCAGGTATTTATGATTGGTAGCCGAGATAACTACAAGGATTCCACATAAGAAAGGATTTTCCGGGACTCTCGGCCGCAATCCCTTCTTATGTGAAATCCCTGTATAAATCCCCGGCCCTAAAACCCCTCAGCCGCGACAGAGATAAAACAGGAGCCTGAGCTGTCTCCTCCATCTCCTCCATCTCCGTCATTGCCGGATTCACCAGGATTATCACTCGTAACAGAATCTGCTGATTCAAGATCAATCTTTTTTGAATCGCTCAGAGCCATGTCAATGCAATCGGCTTCGCCGTCATTGTCACTGTCGATGTCAGATACGCCGCAGCCGCATTCTCCCGGTCTGGTTTTGGTGGAATCGCGGGGACAGCCATCGATACAGTCCGGGGTCCCGTCCCCATCCACATCAGCGGCACCGCAGCCGCATTCTCCGGGCTCGGTTTTGGCTGGATCGACGGGACATTCATCCACACAGTCCGGGGTTCCGTCTCTGTCGCTGTCCGCCTCGGAATCGCCGCAGCCGCACTCTCCGGGATCGCTCTTTTCAGGATCGTCCGGACAGTCATCCACACAGTCGGGTATGCGGTCGCCGTCGCTGTCTGTCTCAGATACGCCGCAGCCGCATTTTCCGGGGTCGAATTTTGTGGGGTCGTCGGGACAGTTATCCGTACAGTCGGGTGACCCGTCTCCGTCGGTATTCGCGTCAGACATGCCGCAGCCGCATTCACCGGGGTCGGTTTTGGCAGGGTCGCTCGGACACCTGTCCATGCAGTCGGGCGTGCCGTCACTGTCACTGTCAACATCGGATACGCCGCAGCCGCATATCCCCAGTTCAGTCTTAGCCGGATCATTCGGACAATTATCCAGACAATCCGGGGTTCCGTCACCGTCATTGTCTTTTTCCGGATCGTCGCAACCGCACATCCCGGCATCTGAGGGATCATTCGGGCATTTGTCCACACAATCGGGTGAACCGTCGCCGTCACTGTCCGTATCCGCGACGCCGCACCCGCATATCCCGGGAATGATCTTATACGGATCCGCCGGGCAGGCGTCCGTGACAGGAGCGCCGCAATCGCAGCCGCATACTCCCGGATCTGTTTTGTCAGGATTGTCGGGGCAGTTGTCGATACAGTCCGGGGTTCCGTCCCCGTCCGTGTCAATATCCGCAACATTGCAACCGCATATTCCGGGTTCCGCCTTGATCGGATTATTCGGACACTTATCCAGACAGTCCGGAATACCGTCGCCGTCGGTGTCCATGTCAGGTGTCCCGCAGCCGCATCCCCCGGGTTGAATCTTTTTGGAATCATAAGGGCAGTTGTCAACACAGTCAGGCACCCCGTCACTATCCGAATCGGTATCCTCCGAACCGCAGCCGCATATCCCCGGCGCGACCTTGACAGGATCGTCCGGACATATATCATCGCCGCACTCACATCCGCATATTCCGGGATTGGCTCTGGCGGGATTGTTGGGGCATATATCAACACAGTCAGCCGATCCGTCTCCGTCAGAGTCGGTATCCGCAATATCACAGCCGCATATTCCTGGATCGGTCTTTGTGGGATTATCTGGACACTTATCCGCACAGTCCGGAGTTCCGTCCCCGTCCCTGTCAAGATCAGACATTTCGCAACCGCATTCGCCCGGCTGAATCTTTCTCGGATCATAAGGGCAATTATCGATGCAGTCGGGAGTCCCGTCACCGTCCGCGTCAGTATCAGGAATGCCGCAGCCGCATATCCCCGGGGCTGTTTTGCCGGTATCCGCCGGACACGCATCCGCGACAGGCGCGCCGCAATCGCATCCGCATATCCCCGGAGCAGTCTTGGTGGGGTCGCTGTCGCAGTTGTCAATGCAGTCCGGAGTTCCGTCCCCGTCCGTGTCTATATCCGTGACGCCGCAACCGCATGTCCCCGGGTCGGTCTTGCCCGGATGGTTCGGACAGTTGTCGACGCAGTTGGGAACGCCGTCTCCGTCGCTGTCAACATCAGAAACGCCGCAACCACACTGTCCCGCTACCGTTTTGTTCGGATCACTCGGACAGTTATCATTGCAATCCGCTATGCCGTCTCCATCACTGTCTTCGCCTGCCTCGCCGCAGCCGCATGTCCCGGGACTTGTTTTTGCGGGATCATCGGGGCATTGGTCAATGCAGTCAGGCGTCCCGTCACCATCCCTGTCCGCATCAGAAACACCGCAGCCACACTGCCCCGGCACCGTCTTGTTTGAATCGCTCGGACAATTGTCATTGCAGTCCGGAACGCCGTCCCCGTCCCTGTTCGTATCCGCGACGCCGCAACCGCATGTTCCGGGCACCGTCTTTGCAGGATCATCAGGACATCCGTCATTACAGTCGGGCGTCCCGTCACCGTCCCTGTCAATATCAGATTTGCCGCAGCCGCATATTCCCGGCTCTGTCTTGTTCGGATCGCCCGGACAGTTATCACCGCATTCCGGAACGCCGTCACCGTCCCTGTCCGTATCCGCGACGCCGCAACCGCAAGTTCCGGGTGTCGTCTTTGCAGGATCATCAGGACATCCGTCATTACAGTCGGGCGTCCCGTCACCGTCCCTGTCCGCATCAGACACGCCGCACCCGCATATTCCCGGCTCTGTCTTGTTCGGATCGCCCGGACAGTTATCACCGCATTCCGGAATGCCGTCGCCGTCCCTGTCCGTATCCGCGACGCCGCAACCGCATGTTCCGGGTGCAGTCTTTGCAGGATCATCAGGACATCCGTCATTACAGTCGGGCGTCCCGTCACCGTCCCTGTCCGCAGCAGACACACCGCATCCGCATGCTCCCGGCTCAGTTTTGTTCGGATCGCTCGGACAGTTGTCATTGCAGTCCGGAACGCCGTCGCCGTCACTGTCACTGCCTGACTCGCCGCAGCCGCATGGTCCGGCCGATGTCTTTGCGGGATCATCCGGACATCCGTCATTACAGTCGGGCGTCCCGTCACCGTCCCTGTCCGCATCAGACACGCCGCATCCGCACTTTCCCGGTGCTGTCTTGTTCGGATCGCTCGGACAGTTGTCATTGCAGTCCGGAACGCCGTCGCCGTCCCTGTCACTGCCTGACTCACCGCAGCCGCATGGTCCGGCCGATGTCTTTGCAGGATCATCAGGACATCCGTCATTACAGTCGGGCGTTCCGTCACCGTCCCTGTCCGCATCAGACACGCCGCACCCGCATATTCCCGGCTCTGTCTTGTTCGGATCGCCCGGACAGTTATCACCGCATTCCGGAACACCGTCCCCGTCCCTGTCCGCATCTGACACGCCGCACCCGCATGTTCCGGGCGCAGTCTTTGCGGGATCATCAGGACATCCGTCATCGCAGTCGGGCGTCCCGTCACCGTCCCTGTCCGCATCAGACACACCGCACCCGCATGCTCCCGGCTCAGTTTTGTTCGGATCGCTCGGACAGTTGTCATTGCAGTCCGGAACGCCGTCTCCGTCACTGTCACTGCCTGACTCGCCGCAGCCGCATGGTCCGGCCGATGTCTTTGCAGGATCATCAGGGCATCCGTCATTGCAGTCGGGCGTCCCGTCACTGTCTTTGTCCGTATCAGAAACGCCGCAGCCGCATATTCCCGGTTCTGTCTTGTTCGGATCGCCCGGACAGTTTTCATTGCATTCCGGAACGCCGTCCCCGTCGCTATCCGTATCCGCGACGCCGCAACCGCATGTTCCGGGCACCGTCTTTGCGGGATCATCAGGACATCCGTCATTGCAGTCGGGCGTCCCGTCGCCGTCCCTATCCGTATCGACGACGCCGCAGCCGCATATTCCCGGCACCGTCTTGTTCGGATCGTCAGAACAGTTGTCACTGCAATCCGGAACGCCGTCGCCATCCCTGTCACCGTCCGCATCAGAAGCGTCGCAACCGCATGCTCCCGGCTCGACCTTGTTCGGATTCTCCGGGCATTTGTCGAGGCAGTCCGGCATTCCGTCGCCGTCCCTGTCCCTGTCAGATACGCCGCAGCCGCAGCCGCCGGGTTCGATCTTATCCGTATCATAGGGGCATCTGTCGATGCAGTCCGGGGCGCCGTCGCCGTCGCTGTCTGTATCGGGGAGACCGCAACCGCATACTCCCGGTTCGACCTTCGGATTTCCCGGGCATTTGTCCAGACACTCCGGCATTCCGTCGCCGTCCGTGTCAGCATCCGGCATATTGCAGCCGCATACCGCAGGTTCGACTTTGTTGAAATCAAAGGGGCATTTATCCACACAGTCCGGTATTCCGTCCAAGTCATTGTCCGTATCAGGGATATCGCAGCCGCATATCCCGGGTTCGGTTTTGGGATTATTCAGGCATTTGTCCAAGCAATCCGGCATTCCGTCGGCGTCCGCGTCAGTATCCGGCATATCGCAGCCGCAGCCTCCGGGTTCGAACTTATCGGGATCCTCGGGGCATTTGTCAATGCAGTCGGGCGAGCCGTCCCCGTCCGTATCCGTATCAGCGAGGCCGCATCCGCATATCCCGGGTGTGGTCTTGTGCGGATCCGAGGGACAATCATCTTCGGCAGGTATGCCGCAGTTATCGGTATCCGGGATATCGCAGCCGCACAACCCGGGGTCTGTCTTATCCGGATCATTCGGACAAACATCCTTGCAATCGGGAGTCCCGTCACCGTCGGTATCGGTATCCGGGACACCGCAGCCGCAGACTCCGGGGGTCACTTTTACGGGATCACAGGGGCAGTTATCCATGCAGTCCGGGGTCCCGTCGAGATCAGTGTCCGAATCGACAATATCGCAGCCACATACACCGGGATTCGTCTTTTCCGGGTTATCGGGGCAGTTGTCCAGGCAGTCCGGGGTTCCGTCGTTGTCGGTATCGGTATCCGGGATGCCGCAGCCACATCTTCCGGGTTTGAGTTTATCCGGATCATCGGGGCACAAATCAGAACAGTCCGGAGTTCCATCATTCTCAGAGTCGATATCCGAAATGCCGCAACCACAGGCTCCGGGTTCGGTTTTGTTCGGATCTTCAGGGCATCTGTCAAAACAATCCAGGATTCCGTCGCCGTCCGAGTCAGTATCAGGTACATTACAGCCGCATATTCCGGGGTCTGTTTTTCCCGGATCATGAAAGCAGATATCCTTGGAATCGGGAGTTCCGTCTTTGTCTGTATCCTTATCAGATACGCCGCAGCCATATATTCCGGGGTCTGTTTTGCCTGGATCTGTGGGGCAATTGTCAAGACAGTCCGGGGTTCCGTCTCTGTCCGTATCCGTGTCCGGCGTACAGCAGCCGCATGGCCCGATCTGGGTCTTGTCCGCATCTGAGGGACATTCGTCGCATGCATCCCCAGCGCCGTCGCTGTCCTGATCGGACTGATTCGGATTCTTGTCGAATACGCAGTTATCATAGGAATCCTTTATTCCATCGCCGTCGGTGTCAAGATCGGAATCCGTCGTTGTCACCATTTTTTTGTCAACCGCGATCAGATTCTGATCATTTGTGACGGTGAGGGTGACAAGGAACTGCCCTTCAGTGGAAAAGGTGTAGGTAAAGGGATTTCCGCATCCGATGTAAACTCCGTCAACCGACCATTCGTAAGAGGTAATTACACCGTCAGTATCCCGGGAATCGGATGCGTCCAATGTCACAGTCAGAGGGATCGGGCCGTTGTCAGGGGTGACAGTGAAACTTGCATGAGGATTCTCCGGCTGCGGGATACTGAGGATCGAGGATGCCGATCTCTGAGTATCGTCGGTTACAACACAGTCAGAGTTCTCGTCAAAGGGGCCTGAATCCGGATCTGAATCATCACAGTCCTTTTCCGGTTTGCAGAAATCGGGACAGGTTCGGGGTTTGTATTTTGAAACGCCCCAGTTGCAGTATCCGTCGCCGTCCTTGTCGATACATGCGATCTGATGTTCAGGATCGGAGCTTGTTACCGGGGATACCGCCGCGGTGGTGTCCATCGTAAAATCGGTGATGTTCAGTTTGATGTGGGCATAGCCGTTATTGCATTCTTTTCCCTGCAAAGTTTGGGAATTTTCCCACTCGCCCCAGTGGGTTGACGGGTCATCTGCCGCGCCCCAGCATTTTCCCCAACTGTTTTTGAATATCCAGACGGTTCGTCCGTCGGCCGGGTCTTTTTTAAAGCCCACAAGGGCCATTGCGTGACGCCCTTCTGATAACCGGATGGAAGCGGCAACCGGTCCTTTTTCGATAATCAGCCGTTTTAAAACATATTCCGACCTGGGAAAACCGTGGCCTTCCCGTGTATAAAAAGGTATGCTTCCGCTGATCCCGATGGTCAGGGCCGGATTGTCGCACTTGGCGCAACGCGGATAAGAGGCTGTCTGATCCATGTTTTCGGTGTAAGGAAAACAGGCTTCGTCAACAACCGGATGCTCTGTCAGATATTCAAATAGCAGAAGCGCGGTGCCTTCCGAGCCATATACGCTGTCAGCATCGTCATCATTCCCGCAGGAAATGAGGTCCTGTTCGGATAAATCCGGGTTCAGGTGCTGATTGAAATAAAGGTTTGTGACAGCTTCCAAAGCCGCGGCAGACGCAAACGCGTAGTCGCCTCCCGGAAAGGTGCTCCGGTCGGCGTCGTCATTCCGTTCGGTTTCACGCACGCGCGTGGTCCAGTCCTCTCCGTGTCTGTCTCTCCAGTCAAAATGATCCACCAGCAAATTCTGACCGAAATCGGCAGAAGAATTTTTTGACCGGATCTCAAATATGCCTCCCCGATAATATTCAAACCCGTGCAGGTTGAATTCATCATCCGGTTCGGTCAGATTCACCAGCCGTTTTTTTTCGGCATACCTCAGATTTGAAACAGAGGTCTCTCCGGCAATCCAGCCCGGATTCTGCGCGTTTATTTTACGAATTTTTGCTGCATTCTGCTGCCGCCTCAGCTCATCAGGGTCGCCTGAGGCCGGCGCGTCAATGGATGAGATGCTGCTGACTGTTATTGCCGCGTGTCTTGCTTCCAGTCTTAAAGAAAGCGGTTTGACCGCCTGGGGCATTACACAGGTCTCTTCACAGACCGCTTCAATCGTTATCATCTTCGATGTCGCGGCCTCATGATCGGATAATTCCTCTGATAATTTCTGATATACCAGATATTCCTGATCGTCATCCGCAAGCAGAACGACCCGGACAAAGGCATTCGGATCATTGCTCGAAAGCCGCTTTACGAGGCTGAATTCACCGGTTATGGAAAACCCGTGAATGCTTTGGGAATGATCCAGGGTGAATACCTCTGAGCGGTATTCATGGGGTTTGGTGGATATTTCCATCTTTGTGCGCGCCATCTTAACCGTTCCAGAGGGCGCGGGGATGGAAAAGATGTCAGATTCGGAATGCCGCTCTGACGGAACTCCGGCCGGCAATGTATCTGATGCCTCGGGAATGGTCCCCGACATCAGCACAAATGACATGACCAGCATGATGATGATGGACAATGGGTTCAGATTTTTCATAACACATCCTTTTTTGATCCTGTTTATGGCATCCTTCACTTATGGGTTTACACTTTTACGTTCGTAGCCACATAGACGCCGGAACTACGAACTTAAAAGTGTAACCTGCTTTTCAAGGCAAAATGAAGGATGCCGATTTTTTGTTATGGCATCAGGCGTCCTTACGCCCAGATGCCTGAATTTATTAGCGATACTGTTTAACTTTTACGTTTAAACAGAATAGCCAAAGAGCCATGAAAAGCAAATATTTCATATCTATTCAACTTTTTTCTTAATGTCAAGTCTTTTGTTGGGAATCGGATAATAAAGCTTGGATTTTTTGGAAAGGTCTTCAAGCGTATTCACGAGAAGTGCTGAAATTTTATTTCAACACTCCTTTGACGGTTGAAATTTTATTTCAAAACTCCTTTGACAGTTTTTGGGTTTTGGGGAATGGAACTCACAGGTTGGAAAAAATTCAGCGCGGCAAAGCTTGCTTTGCGAATTGCTCTCAGGGTATCACTTGCAAGGTAAACCTTGCACTCCGGAGCCGGAGCCGCAACGTCCGGAGTGCAAAGCTTGCTTTGCGAGTCGCTCAGGGTGTCACTTGCAAGGTAAACCTTGCACTCCGGAGCCGGAGCCGGAGCCGGAGCCGGAGGCGCAACGTCCGGAGTGCAAAGCTTGCTTTGCGAGTCGCTCAACGTCCGGAGTGCAAAGCTTGCTTTGCGAGTCGCTCAGGGTGTCACTTGCAAGGTAAACCTTGCACTCCGGAGCCGGAGCCGGAGGCGCAACGTCCGGAGTGCAAAGCTTGCTTTGCGAGTCGCTCTCAGGGTGTCACTTGCAAGGTAAACCTTGCACTCCGGAGCCGGAGCCGGGGCCGGAGCCGGAGCCGCAACGTCCGGAGTGCAAAGCTTGCTTTGCGAGTCGCTCAGGGTGTCACTTGCAAGGTAAACCTTGCACTCCGGAGCCGGAGCCGGAGCCGGAGCCGGAGCCGGAGCCGGAGCCGGAGCTATATCTGCGGCAAAGATATCAGCAGACAAAGCAGAAGCGAAAGCCATAATTGCTTACCACCCGTAACGTGACTCCAGTTTCAAATTTTCAGGAACCGATTTTCTCCTGCCAAACACAAACAACTTATATTGGTTGTCGTAGGCAAACGCGGTAATATTTGAATTTTCTGAAATTATCTTAACAAATGCGTCTTTGAGAAAATCACAACTTCCTTGCAGCATCAGGGAAAAAGGATGGCGAATACCGCTGACATACTCGGCCAGCATGTCCATGGACTCATCTGTCAGCATATTTTTACGCAAAGACAGCGTTTCAAGAAAACAGTTCCGCTCCTTAAGACATTTGATAAGAACAGATATGTCTTTCAGATAGTTATAAGAAACATCGAGATGCCTTACGGAATTATTGTGCCGCAGTGCCTCCCAGACCTGTTCGATAACAGCACCCTGCTCTTCTCTTTTATAAAAACTCATATTATGCTCGAGTCCGGAAAGCGTCAGGTGGCTGATGTGCGAGTTCTTTTCCACAGCCTCGGAAACCCGGCCGATGAGATCCTCTGTCGAACACTTTTCATAACGACGGATAACGCTGATATTCTCAAGGCTGAATTCCGCTTTTGTCACAGAAGAGGAATTGTCAGATATGTCCCTGAGCATCCGCACCGCTTCCGGAACAGTTTCTTCAGAAGGGGGATCCTGTTGCAAAACGGACAGGGCCTTCTGATAAGATTCATCATCAAATATGCGGTCACAGTAAACAAACTGCCCGGGAAACCGCCGTTCAAAATAATCCCGGTAAGAGTCGTCAATTATGACAAAAACGCCGATATCCGGATGGCTTATCAGGAACTCCTCAATCTCAACATCCCTCATATAACCGGACAGTTCCTCAGTTTTGTCAGCGACATATCCGTCCAGTCCCTGAATTTTGAACAGCAGCCTGAGCATATCCAGGGTCTTGGACGATCTCCAGTCTGAAGAGATCACAAATTCGGCCTGTGTCCTTTCACACAGGGATTTCATGTTTTTCACGGCATTCGGCTCCCAGTCGTACCGAACAGCGGCAATGTCATACTTGTTCAGTTCCTGATATCCCTCATCGCTTTCCGCGGAAAGCCGTTCCTGAAGTTTGTCCATGTCGTGATCAAAGCGTTTCTGGCTGCTGAGAGGTTGCAGCACACCATCGATATCCAGAAAAATAACTTTTTTCATATCCTACTCCTTTGTTTTGCATACAGTCCCCGTTAAGCCGGGTTCTGAAGCACAATTTACATTTACGATTACCATATACAGCCTTGGGTAATCACTTTGACTGAAGGGTCTCTTCACGGCCTTTCCAGCCATCTTTTGTCGCTCGTCCATGCGATCCCGTGCTTCTCCAGATACGCAAGGGTGTTTTTGAAAAAGCCGTTCACAGAAAAGACGAACAGCACTGCGTTGTCCACGTTTTCAAGCTTCATCAGTTCTCCCGCCTTTTCCCGGAACTCCCTGGCATCTTTCATGCTGAACTTCGCTTTCCGGTTCTTCACCTCACCGATGAGCGAACACTCTTTTTCCCCGGCCCGGGCAAAAATATCGACTTGGATATCCCGCTGATGCACCGGCGATGCGGAATAGGACCAGACGGTCCGGTATTCCGCAAATCTGAACCCGGCCGGCAGATTCCTCATCATTTTCCTGAAAAGACGCTGGTTCCCGTGCGCCCGGTATCTGAGATTGTCGATGATCAGATACTCGGCGAACTTTCCTTTGTAATGACTGTATTCTCCCTGAAGCTGTCTGTTGCTCTTTTGCAGGCTTCGGGCCAGCGCCCTGTATTCGTCTGTCACATCCTTCGGATCGAATGCCTCGATCTCATCGGCATACACGCCCCGGAAAACCTTGTCGAAGATATTGTCCGAAACCCCCCGGTAATAGAAGTTGCCTCTCCCCTCCTCGATGATATCCGCCCCCACCAGGATTTTCAGCTTCTTTTCCAAGTCCGGGTCACTTATCGGAAGCCCCAGTTTCCCTCTCAGTTCGTCCCGGGAGACCTCCCTTTCCCGGTGCTTCGACAGATAAAAAACGATACGCTTCGCATGGACATCGTTCGAGGTCCTCATGGCACGGGCCACATATTCCATCCATATCCCACGAATCCACCCTTCTCTGCCAAGTGTCTCGAATCCGAGGGTCTCAAGCACCTCCTCCTCCGTACATAGGTTCCTTCCCGGGCATTTGGAGCGGAACATGGCACCGATGTAGAAGGGATTCCCCTCCGTTATTCCCGCGATCAGCGGCACGGTCTCCTCCGAGACCGGGATATCCTCCAGATGGGAATATTTGAGGATCATTTCCGCCGCCTCGTCTTCGGGAATGTTCTCAAGGTAATGGAACTGGAATCGCCCGGGAAGCATCTCGACCAGATCCCGGGACAGCCAGCCCACCCAACTGCCGGCCACCAGCAGAGGGGCGTTCTTGTATTCGCAGGTGTGCAGATAGCTGCCGGCAAGGTTGTGTATCCGTGCGGTGCAGCCTCTGTCTCTGAAGATGAAACGGTTGATAAACTGGAACTCGTCAATGATCTGAACAACCCGCTCATCATAATGCCGGGCGACCATCCGGGGAGCTTCTCTCACGAGATTCCACAGATTGTCAACGCGGCCGTTTTCCACTGAAACCTGAACGTCTTCAATCATATCCGAAAGATAGGCCAGTTTCTCCTTTTTCGCTCTCTTCTCAGCCCGGGCGAGATTGTCTTTGGAGTACTCCAGATATTCCTGTTTCCGGGTTCTGAAGGCGAGATACTGCCATACGAATGTGAGAAAGAACTCTATGCTGAAATTAGCGATCCACTGGTCTGTCTCCCTGATCTCAAAATAGAAGGGAATGATTCCGTCATCTTTCTGAAAAGTGATATTATACAGTCGTTGCAGCAGGGCGGTCTTGCCGGTCTTTCTTCGTGACAGGATGGCCGTGCTCTGCGAAATTTTGCGTTTTGTCTGCTCCGTCCATTTCAGAAAATACCCGAGTTCCTTTTTTCTGCCGGTGAACAGATCGGGATTGCCTATCTTTTCCTCAAGCCAGACTTTCATTGTTTTCCTCCTTTCTTTTTTAGTTAGTTACGGAATGGCTTACTCCTCACGCTCCCGGAGGGATCGCCAAATTCCCCGGCATGGCTGACCCCTCACGCTCCCGGAGGGATTGCCAAATCACCCGGCATGGCTCTCCCTCACGCTCCCGGGGGATTGCCAAATCACCCGGCTTGGCTCCCCCTCACGCTCCCGGGGGATTGCCAAATCACCCGGCTTGGCTCTCCCTCACGCTCCCGGGGGATTGCCAAATCCCCCGGCTTGGCTCTCCCTCACGCTTCCGGGGGATTGCCAAATCCACCGGCTTGGCTGTCCCTCACGCTCCCGGGGGATTGCCAAATCCCACGGCATGGCTGCCCCTCACGCTCCCGGGGGATTGCCAAATCCCCCGGCTTGGCTGTCCCTCACGCTCCCGGGGGATTGCCAAATCCCCCGGCTTGGCTGTCCCTCACGCTCCCGGGGGATTGCCAAATCCCCCGGCTTGGCTGTCCCTCACGCTCCCGGGGGATTGCCAAATCCCCCGGCTTGGCTGTCCCTCACGCTCCCGGGGGATTGCCAAATCCCCCGGCTTGGCTGTCCCTCACGCTCCCGGGGGATTGCCAAATCACCCGGCTTGGCTCGGATTTGGCAATCCGAGCCGAGCGTGCATGGCTCGGATTTGGCAATCCGAGCCGAGCGTGAAGGGTGCATGGCTCGGATTTGGCAATCCGAGTCGAGCGTGAAGGGGGCATGGCTCAGATTTGCAAGTCACTTGATCCGGACTTACTTGCAAAGCAAGCTTTGCACTCCGGATGGCACTCCGGATGACGATCAGCCGGTTCTGAATATGCTCATAATTTCTTTCAGCGTTTCGGAGGCGGATGCATTCTCCTGTATGACCTTGTCCACTTCGATCACCGCCTTGTTGATCTGCTCAATTCCCAGGGCTTGGTCACCAGAGGCTGCGGAGATTCCCGATATCAGCTCACTCAGTTTGCCGAAAGTCCGGGCCATCTCCTCAAATGCCTCGCTTGCCCGGCTCACCAGCATGCCGCCATCGTTAATCCGGTTGATGGTCTCTTCGATGAGCTCGGCTGTGCCTCTGGCGGCCCGGGTCGTCCGCAGCGCGAGACGCCGCACCTCCTCCGCCACCACTGCAAAACCGGCCCCGGCTTCCCCGGCCCGGGCCGCCTCCACCGCCGCGTTCAGGGCCAGCAGATTGGTTTGAAAAGCAATCTCATCAATCGTCTTGATGATATCCGAGCTTTCTCTGCTAACTTGGATGATCTTCTCCATGGAGCCTGTCAGTTCGGTCATGGAACTCTCCGCTTTCTGAACCACCTGATCGGCTTCCCTCATCAGCGTGTTCGCGTAATTGGCGTCATCCGCGTTCCGCTTGGTCATGGAAGACATCTCCTCCAACGAGGCGGAGGTCTCCTCCACAGACGCGGCGTTCTGAAAGACTCTCTCTGCAAGATCATTAGAAATGCTGACGGATTCGCCCACAATCTTTCCCAACCTGAGGATCATGGTATTGACCGCCATGGCAAGCTCCTCCAGTTCATCCCTGGTTCTGATCTCAAGGGTTGTGGTCAGATCACCCTCTGCAATTCGGATCATCCCGGCGACAACTTTTGACACAGGGGTGATCACCCGGTTCGCCGATACCAGGGCCACAGCAATTCCGAAAATGATTGCAAAGAGAACGATACCCGTCACCCATTTTTTCGCTGAAGCCACTTTTTTCCCGACTTCGTTACGCGCCTGATTCATCTCATTCCATCCGGAAGCATAAATCTCCTTTGCCAAGCCTGTTATCCTGGGGGCAAGGGGAAGCAGTGTCTCTCTGACCTCCTCATCCATCTTCTGTGTGACCAGGACCAGACCTTCAAAATCATCCATGTAGTCTTCAATGGAATAGATGGTCTCCTTCAAATCCTCTTTTTTGGCATCTTCTATGTCCCTTAAAATGTCATTCAAAAGCACTTTCGCACTTTCAAAATGAGACACGTCATATTTCGCCATATACTCTCCGGTCTTAATCCTGACGGCCATGATCTTTTTTATGGCCGGCCGGATATCATCATATCTGTCAGCCAGTTTTTCCAATTCCGTCTGAATCTCCTTGCCCATGACGCGAAGCGAATTCCTGTTCTCATTGATTGCATTGTATCGGATCACGACGTTGCGGTACTTTGCGATATACTCATCTGTCACCACCCTGATCTCCTTCAATATCTCCATCTTCTTCTGAATGGTCATCCGTTTCTCCGCATTTTCCAGGACATTCGACACCTCTGTGATGTTTTTTTCAGCCTCAGTATTATCCTCCTCTTTGTTCAGATAGATGAACTTTTCCACAGAGATACGCATGGAGAGTATGGCGGATTCAAATTCATCCACCAGTCTGACCTCGGCAGAGACCTCATTTACCAGATAATTCACCTTCCTTTCCAACGCGTCCGATTGGATGACAGAGATGGCTCCCACGACAACAATCAGAAAAACCACGACAAGGTAACCGATGAGGCTTTTTTTCCTGAGACTCATGTTAAACATTCGTTTTCTCCCATGTAAATTGAAAATTGAAAATCCGTGAGGGTTTTCATAAGACCGTGGCCGTCAGTCTCAATTTCCAAATCCTCTCCTATCCACTCCCTTTTGGAATGATTCTGATTCTGACGGATTTTGTGGTCTGAATCCGTTTTAACCGCTGAGGAGACAGAAGACGCAAAGGGTCTGCAAAGTTTCACCCGAATCTCCTCGGTCCTCCGCGGCTTCTCTGTGATCTCTGTGGTTTCCTAACCCTCTGAAATGATAGAGAACCACAAAATCTGTTATCCGTTAGAACCAGAAACGATTCCCCTCGCTTTGGCCGTACCTTCAGCGCCGGTGCCAAGGCACGGGTGAGGCATGGCTTCAGAACTTCACATCCATCAGAAAATAGGTGTGAAGTATGCTTTTGTCACTTTTGGCCTCTTCCCCCTCTCTGCTGCCGTAGATATAGAAGGCCGGGTCATACTCAAAATCCTGGTACGCGGTGCCGATTCTGCAAAACATACGCCTTTCCGCGATTGGCTGAAGATAATAGAACTCATACGCATGGCCGTTAACTCCGAGTTTGTTTGTCGCCTCTCCGTCATAAAGGGACCCGGGAAACCAGTATTTTGAGCCGTAATTGTATTCAAATCCGATATGCGGATGTTTCAGAGATGCAATGGGCAGAATGTATCTCAGGCCGGTATAAACCGCGTAGCCCTCCCTTCTCTTTCCCAGATCCCCGTGCAGACTGTCTCCGAAAAAGCCGATCTCATAGCCGGGAGCCAGCATTGTTCCTTCGCTGCGCGGGTGGATGTCCTGAAAACAGAAAACGCCGAACCAGCCCAGACCGCTCTCCATGATGTTGTTTAGCTGGAGATGCAGGGTATAAGTCTCATAAGTGCCTGAATCTTCAGGGAACTCTGTGTCAGGGATAGCACTCAGGGAGAAGGTGTCAAACATCTTATAGCCCCCGATCCACAAAAGAGAATCTCTTATTCCGGGGATCTCCGCTTCAACAGAGAGAAATCCCACACGGGCAGAATCAATCTTCAGCCCCTGATATTGCTGATAATTCTGACTGATTTTGCTGTACCCGAACCTCAGCATGGCGGCCCTCAGGCTGGTCCATTCTTCAAGAGAGAGGCTCCCGATGAACCCGTCAAATTCTCCGTTGACAAGCATCTGGGGCCAGGTGGCCTTTCGGGTGGTATAGTTTCTGAATTCATACGGCGGGCCTTCAGTTGTGGGATAACGCCCGAAGGTGAGGGCAAAAGGGGTTCCGGGCACAAAGTAGTCAATATAAGCCCTTTCCACATGAAGGTCCCCCTCCTGATCAGGTGTCATAAAAAAACGGCCGTCGGTCCCGTCGCCTTCAAAATTTGTATTTCCCCAGTATTTGAGGTACGACAGCCTGCCATGAAATATGATATCGTCGGTGATTTCCGAGCGGAGATTGATGCGGAAGCGGCTGGACCAGAGTTCATTTGTATTGCCGTCCTTTTTCTCTCCGTTGACCTTGATATTGTCGAAGTTGAGGAAATCCACCTGAGTGCGAAATTCCCCGCCGAGCTGAATCTTGTCAAGAATGGAATTGGTCTCCACCACATCCAGTCTGTCCGACATATCTTCAACCTCTTCTTTCAAATATTCGATATCCTCTGCCGGCCCAGGTTCGGGAGAGGTGACGTCTTTCTTCATGAGTCGCTTCAGTTCCTCGACTTCCTTTTCAAGGGCCTCTTGGCGCTCCAGGATTTTCTCCAGTATCTCCTTTTCAATCAGAATTTCCTCAGCCGACACAGAACAACTTATGCCAAACATCATCAATACTGCCAGTATAAAGACAACCTGTTTTCGTATCATTGTATCCCTCCTTAATTGTTATCTCAGACCTGCCGCAATCGGACGGTCCGAATCCGCAGCATGGTCAATCAGATATTCTTTTATCAATGCAATCTCTTTCTCTGACACGTCACTGCTGATGTCCTTTTTCCGTTTATGCTTCTCTCTTTGAAAAAACCTTTTCCACTGACTCGAAGCATATTTGACCGGCGCGAAAATCGGCGCGCCGCCGCCTTTGGTGTGGCATTTGCCGCATTTCATCTTAAAAAGCGTCTCCCCATCAACAGAAGAGGCCGGGCGGTAAAGCAACACCCCCATAACCATGAAACATACCAAAAGCCCTACGATTTTTCTCATTTTTTCTCCTCCCAATTGTTCCATTTCCAGCAGCATGCCTCACGCTCTCCCTCACGCTCCCGGGGGATTGCCAAATCCCCCGGCTTGGCTCCCCCTCACGCTTCCGGGGGATTGCCAAATCACCCGGCTTGGCTGTCTCTCACGCTCCCGGAGGATTGCCAAATCCCCCGGCTTGGCTGTCCCTCACGCTCCCGGGGGATTGCCAAATCCCACGGCATGGCTCTCCCTCACGCTCCCGGGGGATTGCCAAATCCCACGGCATGGCTGCCCCCACGCTCCCGGGGGATTGCCAAATCCCCCGGCATGGCTGTCCCATCACGCCTGACCCATCACGCTCCCGGGGGATTGCCAAATCCCCCGGCATGGCTGCCCCTCACGCTCCCGGGGGATTGCCAAATCCCCCGGCATGGCTGTCCC
>JAUCGI010000058.1 GCA_030378035.1 Desulfobacterales bacterium HSG2 | reverse complement strand
TAACTTTTTATCGATTTTCATGCGACAGACTTGTACAGTTGGTGATTTTCTGTTACGAGAAAGTTAGTAACTTATAAGGAAAGGGGACGAGTCTCCAAGTTGCTGTACTAATATCGGAATGAGAAAGGCATCCCGACTCCGCTCGGTTCGGATTGCTAAATCCGAACCCGCCGGTACAGGAGCCTCCCGACTCCGCTCGGTTCGGATTGCTAAATCCGAACCCGTCGGTACAGGAGCCTCCCGACTCCGCTCGGTTCGGATTGCTAAATCCGAACCCCGCGAGACAGGAGCCTCCCGACTCCGCTCGGTTCGGATTGCTAAATCCGAACCCGCCGGAAATTTCAATTAATATTGATTGGTTAACTTTTTATCGATTTTCATGCGACAGACTTGTACAGTTGGTGATTTTCTGTTACGAGAAAGTTAGTAACTTATAAGGAAAGGGGACGAGTCTCCAAGTTGCTGTACTAATATCGGAATGAGAAAGAGCTATTAAAAAAACATCATAAAAAAAATTTTCATCCCGACTATGAAAACCAAAAATTGGTTTTTTGTATAGGGGTGTCTGTTTTCGTGGTAAATGAAATAAGATGGAATTTTTTCTTTGTGTAATTGGAATGGTAATGATTATAGAAGGGCTTCCTTATTTTGTATTTCCCGAAAAAATGAAATTCTGGATACAAAAAGTAACTGAAATATCGGACGACGATCTGAGGAAGCTCGGTTTTGTGCTAATGTTTATCGGGCTCTGCCTGGTTTACATGGGAAAGCGATAGGCTGTGTTTTCACTGACAGATTACAATTATGATCTGCCCGAGGACCGGATTGCCCAGAGACCGGCAGATCAGAGGGAGAAGTCGAGGCTCCTCTGCCTGCGCCGTGAAACCGGTGAACTGTCACATCACAGATTTTGTGATCTTTATGATTTCCTTTCACCGTCGGACGTACTGGTAATAAACAATACCCGGGTCATTCCCGGACGCCTGACCGGAAAAAAGGATACGGGGGGAAAGGCAGAGGTTCTTATTTTAGACTATGGCAACCGCTCTGATCCTTCCAACCCCGGAAGTCCGGCACCGGAACGCGATCTGAAATGCCTGATAAAAGCCTCAAAACGTCCCAAGTCCGGCACACTGATTTTTTTTGACCAGGGATTGAAAGCGGAGGTCACAGGCTTTCATAACGGTATTCATACCGTAAAATTTTCATGCGCCGGTGATTTTGAAAACCTCCTTTACCGGATCGGTCAGGTGCCGCTGCCGCCTTACATCAAACGAGAACCGGAGCGTGGTTCCCCCTGTGATGACAAAACATCATATCAGACGGTGTATGCCTCGCAAAAAGGAGCGATTGCCGCGCCCACAGCAGGGCTGCATTTTTCAGAGGAACTTCTTGAAAAAATAAAAAGCAAAGGCGTCAGGATCGTTGCAATTACCCTGCATGTGGGATATGGAACCTTTTTGCCTGTAAGGGTGTCTGACATCAGAGACCACCGGATGCATTCAGAATGGTATTTTATCCCAAAAGAATCAGCCGATATTATAAATGATGCAAAAGCAGACGGCCGTCGGGTGATTGCTGTGGGAACAACCTGTGTGCGTACTTTGGAGTATGCTTGGGGTAATGAAGGGAATATCGTTCCGGGCAGCGGAGACTGTGATCTTTTCATATACCCCGGATACAGATTCCGCGTAGTTGACGGGATGATAACCAATTTTCATCTGCCGGAATCGACATTGCTCATGCTGGTATCCGCCTTTGCAGGGCGTGAAAAGATACTCAGCGCGTATAAAGAGGCGATCCGTAAAAAGTACAGGTTTTATAGTTACGGGGATGCCATGTTTGTCGGTTGACGGTTGACGGTTGACGGTTGACGGTTGACGGTTTACGGTCAACTGTCAACCGTAAACCGTAAACTGTCAACCGTAAACCGCCAACCGTAAACCGTAAACCGTAAACCGACTTATCATGTTCAAAATCATTTCAAAATCCGGCGCAACACGGGCGCGGGCAGGCGTGCTGCAGACATTGCATGGCGCGGTCGAAACGCCGATATTTATGCCGGTGGGAACTTTGGCAACAGTTAAAGCTTTGTCTCCGGAGGATCTTTCAGACGCGGGAGCGCAGATCATCCTCGGGAACACTTATCATTTATACCTCAGACCAGGCTGTGATATCATCAGCCGATTTTCCGGTCTTCACCAGTTTATGAACTGGAACCGGCCGATTCTGACCGACAGCGGCGGATTCCAGGTCTTTTCCCTTGCAAAGCTTTCAAAGATCACTGAAGAGGGATATGGGTTCCAGTCCCATATTGACGGGTCAAAACATCTGCTGACCCCTGAAACAGCAGTCGGAATTCAGCTCTGCCTCGATTCCGACATTATCATGTGTTTGGACCAGTGCATCAAATATCCTGCTGAAAGAGACGAGGCCAGAGAGGCCCTTGAACTGACCACCCGCTGGGCAAGGCGGTGTAAAAAGAGTTGGAAGGAAAATGATCAGGATGGTCATGCTCTGTTCGGCATTGTTCAGGGCGGGATGTTCAAAGACCTCCGGGAGATTTCTGCAAACGATCTCGCGGAAATCGGCTTCAGCGGTTATGCGGTCGGCGGGTTAAGCGTGGGGGAGCCGAAAGATATCATGCTTGACATCGCGGCATTCACGCTTCCGAAGATTCCCGATTCAGCCCCGAAATATGTCATGGGTGTGGGAACGCCTGAGGATCTTGTGGAAATGGTTGCGATGGGCGCGGACATGTTCGACTGCGTCCTCCCCACCAGGAACGCGAGGAACGGTCAGTTGTTCACAAAACATGGGACACTGAATATCTGCAACTCCCGCTTTAAGGATGACACCAACCCCATAGACCCCGGATGTGGATGTTACACCTGCCGGAATTACTCCGCGGCCTATCTGCGCCATCTTTACATGGCAAGGGAACTGCTCGTTTACCGTTTAAATACGATTCACAATATCCATTATTATATAAGCCTGATGAAAGATATGCGGGTTGCGATATGTGAAGGCGGGTTTGAAGGGTTCAGAAAAGATTTTTACAGAGATCGGGGGTGATCCACAACTACAGGGATTTCACATAAGAAGAGGATTTGGCCCGGAGCGTATCCTGATCCTCAACTACAGGGATTTCACATAAGAAGAGGATTTGGCCCGGAGCGTATCCTGATCCACAACTACAGGGATTTCACATAAGCTCCCCTCTGACTTTCAGGTCAGTTCTTTCCTGAAAGAAAACCGCGGGGCATATAAATTGTTTTCTTAGTAGAAGAGGATTTGGCCGGAGTGTATCCTCTTCTTATGTGAAATCCTTGTAGTTGTGAGAAAAACGATGAAAGCACGTCGCCCGACAATGGCAAATTGATAACGAAGTATTTATGCGAGAGTTGATTAATGCTTGAGGCCAAGTATACTTCAGAAACACCGCTCAGTCACAGAAAAGATTACGGTCAGTTTTTTACGCCTGCCCCGGTTGCACGTCTGATGGCCGAATGGGTGCTGAAAGACAACCCGAAAACCCTGTTGGATCCCGCATTCGGTCTCGGCGTTTTTTACGATGAGATAAAAAAGATCAAGCCGGGTAATCATATTTTGTTCACGGGTTATGAGATTGACAAGCGCATTCTTAACTATTACGGCGCTGACAATGACCATTCCGATCTGACAGTTATCAACAATGACTATCTTGAATCTGACATGGGCGCTTATGACGGAATTATCTGTAATCCTCCGTATATGAGATTCCAGAAATTCCTTAACAGACATAAAGTGTTGTCAACTATTGAGGAGAAAACAAAAAAGAAGCTGGTCGGATACTCAAACATATCGTCGGTCTTTCTCGTCAAAGCCATGCAGGAACTGAATCATAACGGCAGAATGGCATTTATTATGCCGTTTGAATTTTTCAATACCGGATACGGAAAGGAGATTAAAAAAAACCTGCTGGAAGAGAGGCTGTTAAAGCAAATCATCATATTTTCCAATGAAAAAGATATTTTCCCGGATGCAACAACGACAATCTGCATTCTCCTTTGCAGGAAAGATCACAAAGAAGATTCCGTAAAAATCACATCAATAGAAAATAAGAGTGAGATAGACAACTTACATGATATTAATGATTTCTGCCAGCATGTTATCAAATACTCTGATTTACCGTACAATAAGAAGTGGACGCCGATCATATCCGCTTTGTATTCAAGTCACAAAATACCGGAGGATTTCTGCAACATATCTCTGTACGGAGCTTTTAAGAGAGGAATAGCCACCGGCGCAAACGGATTTTTCGCATTGACAAAATCAAGGATCAAAGAATTTCAGTTGGGAGAGAATAACATCTGCAAATGTATAACAAAAAGTCAGCAAATAAGAAAGCCGGTATTTACCGAGGATGATTTCACTGAACTTTATAATGATGATAAGCCGGTTTATTGCTTGGATGTCAAAGACCATAACAGCCCGTCAGTGCGTAATTACATAAAGACCGGTGAACATTCAGAGATGCACAAAAGATACCTGACGAAAACAAGAAATCCCTGGTATAAGATTGAACACAGACACCCGGCCCCCATTCTCTTCGGCGTGTTCAACAGAGGCCGGCTCAAAGTTGTCAGGAACTATTCCGAGGCGATTAATTTTACATGCTTTCATTCATTTTATCCGAATTTGTTCGGAGCGGAGAACATAAACAAGTTATTTGCATATTTTCTTAGCGACAGAGGGCAGGCCATCATAAAAATGAACAAAAGAAGCTATGGAAACAAATTAGACAAACTTGAGCCGGGCGACTTAAACGATTGCCTATGCCCGAACCAGAAGCAAATGAAAACCCTAACGGAGCAGGAAGCCGCTAATGTCATAGAAACAGCAAAATCAGATGAAGAAGCCGCTATTCATAAAAGCAATGAATTAGTCGATAAAATCTGATTATAATGCCTTTTGGGGAACGAGGTGGATTCCGGGTCAAAAATGATAAAAATCCTGCCGATTTTTATCATTTTTGCCCGGAATGACAGGAGCGGGGCCTTTGAAAATGAAGTTCCCCAAAAGGCGTTATAATCAGGATAAAATCATAAATGCCTGACACAGACAAAAAGGAGAAAAATTAAATGGCTGAAGATACTGTTAAACCCGAACGTCCGGGCGGATTCTTAGATTTTCTTCCGCCCGATTATCTGGCAAGAGAGAAGATGCTGAAAACCATTGAGAAAGTATTTCGCTCTTTCGGTTTTGACCCGATAGAGACGCCGAGACTCGAGTTTCTGAAAACGCTTGCCGGCGAGACTAGCGATACCGGAAAAAATATTTTTCACATAAAAAGCACCCATGATGACGAGCCTCTGGCCATGCCCTTTGACCACACCGTCCCCTTTGCCCGCATTCTCGCGGCGAATCCGTACAATACAAGAACGAAAGCAGGTATCCGCCTCCCCTGGCGGCGGATGGTGGTCGGGCCCGTGTTTCGCTCCGACACGCCCCAGAGCGGCCGGTATCGTCAGTTTTACCAGTTTGACGCGGATATTGCCGGCGCGTCTTCCATGCTCGCAGATGCCGAAATCGTGGCCATCATGTTTCTCACAATGGAGGCCCTGGGCGTTAAGCAGTTCAAAATCCGCTTAAACAATCGCAAGATTCTCAACGGACTTGCCAAGCTGGCCAATATTGCGGACCGGGAAGAAGTCAGCACTGACGACATCACCAAAGAGATGATGCGCATTCTTGACAAGCTCGATAAAATCGGTCTGGATAAGGTATTGGCGGAGCTTCAGGCTGAACCTGAAACCGCTCTTGACGCCGCGCCCGCGCTCTCCGGGGATGCGATTGAAAAGATCAGGGCTTTCCTGAATTTAAAAGGAAACAATGAAGAGAAACTCAGCCTCTGTCGAACTGTTTTTGAAGGGGTGAGCATTGCCCAGGAGGGAATTGATGAGCTTGGGCAGATTTTGGAATATGTTGCCGGCATGGGAATCCCGTCCGAGCCTCTGGAGATCGATTTTTCCATTGCACGGGGCCTCGATTATTACACCGGCCCGGTCATGGAGACGGTTCTTCTGGACGCGCCGGAGTTCGGGAGCGTCTTTTCAGGGGGGCGTTACAATAATCTGGTCAGCCGCTTCACCGGAAAGGAACTCCCCGCTACCGGCGCATCCATCGGCGTGGATCGGCTCTTTGCAGCCCTGAGCCATCTCGAAGCCATTGACCGTTCCGAGGAGACCGTTGCCGAGGTGATGGTTCTCAGGATTGAGAAAGACCGCGACGCTGATTATCTCAGGATTGCGACGGACCTCCGTTCAGTCGGCATCAACACAGAAATCTCTCTTGCAGACGACACGACATTTAAAAAACAGTTTAATTTTGCCATCAGCAGAGGGGTGAAATTCGTGATCATCTGCGGCGGGAATGAGTTTGAAAAAGGGACGATCCAGGTGAAGAATTTGCAGACACGCAAGCAGGAGGAGATTCCGAGGGATGAATTGATGAAATATTTTAAGTGACGTCTGAGAACATCTGAGAATAGCCTGGCAATTCATTGCCGGAAAACAGAATCACTTCTGTTTATTTTGGGTATGTCCCGCCTCCATGTCATTCCGGGCAGAACTGAAAAAATGCTGATTATAACGCCTTTTGGGGAGCAGGGTGGATTCCGGGTCGGAAATGATTTCCAAATCTCTTTATCTTTATCTTTATCTTTATCTTTATCTTGCTCTTTATCTTTATCCTGATAAAGAGCAAGAGCAAGATTAAGCCCTAAGTTTACACTTATGGAACCTGAACATTCATTTACGGGCAACTTCAGGTATAAGTTCATGTTCATGTTCATGGGCTCCCCTAAAGGCGTTATAATCAGAAAAAATGGGACATTTTTTCAGTTCTGACCCGGAATCCACCGCTGTTATAACTATAACGGATTCCGGTTTTAGAATCAGAATTAAAAAGATATGAGTGTAACCAAAATGAAACATGACCCTGCTGAACGCAGCTCTTAAACGCAGAGAACGCAGAGAACGCAGAGACCCGCGGAGAACAAAAGCAGGCGGAATCCTCTGCGAAACTTCGCGTCCTCTGCGTCCTCCGCGTTTAGACATCAGAAAAATCAACTCTGCTTTATTTTGGTTACACTCAAATGATATAATGGGAGATGGGACACACTCCCGGAATCCACCGCTGTTATAACTATAACGGATTCCGGTTTTAGAATCAGAATTAAAAAAGATATGAGTGTAACCAAAATGAAACATGACCCTGCTGAACGCAGCTCTTAAACGCAGAGAACGCAGAGAACGCAGAGACCCGCGGAGAACAAAAGCAGGCGGAATCCTCTGCGAAACTCCGCGTCCTCTGCGTCCTCCGCGTTTAGACATCAGAAAATCAACTTTGCTTTATTTTGGTTACACTCAAATGATATAATGGGAGATGGGACACACTCTTTACTTTTGTCCCGTAGAACTTATGAGATTTGAAAATAGCCCGGCAATTCGTTGCCGGACGATACATAAAATAAAATGTCCCTTTGTTGTAAACTTTTCTCCACCGACTTTCGTCTGACAGGATAACAGGTTAAAAAAAGCTGCTTATAGCACCTTTTGAGGAAAGCGGGTTCCGAGTTAAAATCGGAAATCCTCACAATCCCTGACCGGGGACAGGTTTTCCGCTCCCTGATAAAAGGTTTTAACCCGGAATCCACCGCTATTCCAGAAAGGCGTTATACCAGAAAAACGGAGGTTTTGTATGAACATATTCCGATCCCGGGACACTGTCAGAAGAAAATCGAATTCATCATTGTTCCCGGAGATTTTGCAGTCATGTCTGTTCGTTCTGACGCTGGTTGTCTGTTTTCCCATGCAGGCTTCAGCCAATATGGCGAGCTTTCCCATAATACCGGGCCTGTTCTATTTCGGAACACCGGCCATTTTCTCATCCTTTGCCCTGACGGTAATCATCGAATTCCTGATTATCGCCGCACTGCTGAAGGCAGGCTCTAAGATACAACTTCTGTGGGGAGTTTTTTTCATTCATATGATATCTTATCCTCTGACCCTTATTTTCGGTTCTTTCTTTTCAGTTTTTGCCGAGATAATTCCGATTTCTTCAGTTTTTGCCGAGATAATTCCGATTTCACTGGAGCCGAGATATTATAATCATCTGTTTGAAAGATTTCGGAAAAAGGGACTTTCAGAGACCGTACCTTCCTCTGGTAATATCTTTGCCGTCGCCTTTCTTGCCAATATGGTAACTTTTCTTCTGGGAATGGCAACGATGGTACTTCATGAGCCACCCCATATAAACATGGCGAAAGCAGAAAAAACAAAGATAGACGTGGCCTCCATTGACACGGCTTTAAAAATGTACCGGATTCATAATGGGACATATCCCACCACAGAACAGGGGTTGCGTGCGCTGGTTGAACGCCCCGAAGGTGCAAGAAAATGGAGAGAAGGAGGCTACATCAAGAAGGGGAGAGTCCCGAAAGATTCCTGGGGAAATGACTTTGTTTATGTCTGTCCCGGAATCCACGGCGATTTTGATCTTACCTCTTATGGCTCGGACGGTGTACCGGGAGGGAAAGGGGGCAAAGGGGATATTAACAATTGGGACTTATGAGAATAGCCCGGCAATTTATTGCCGGGGCGGTATGTAATAATTCCGCCCTCACTTGTCCAAATAGCCTGTAAGAGTGAATTTGTGACGGCAACCCAAAAATAAGGAAAATCTTATGTTGCAAACAGAACTCCCGTTTGATCCCCCGAAATCGGAGATGAAACATCTGTCGTATCGGGAACGGCTGGCAAAGCTGCTGAAAGGGAATCTGGACTTTCACGGAGAGAAAGGCGCTACTCACGTCCATGCCTGGCATGCATTCCCGGCCAGATTTCCGCCCCGGCTTCCCGAACGCTTTATTACCGAACTGACTCAGCCCGGCGATATCGTGTTCGATCCGATGATGGGTTCATGCACGACGCTCTTAGAGGCTGTGATATCGGGACGGCGGGCTGTGGGAACAGATATTGATCCGCTCTCTCTGCGGCTCGCACAGGCCAAACTGAATGCGGCGGATATGAAAAACACAAGAGAGTCAGGAGATGAATTGATTGAAAGCGTGAGGCACAGACTCTCTAACGGGAAGGATGCGCTTGAGAAAAGTCTGAAAAAACGGTTTGATCCGAAAACAAAGGCATTCGCGGACTACTGGTTTGCACACAGCACACAGATCGAGCTCGCCGCGCTTGCGGATGAGATAGAGAAGATCGAAAACAGAACATTGCGGGCGTTCTTTACGCTCGTCTTCTCCTCAGTCATCATCACCAAGTCGGGAGGCGTCTCTCTTGCCCGTGATCTCGCGCATACCCGCCCGCATCGTGTGACGGACAAAATTCCCGCTTCCCCGGTCGCCGAGTTCGGCAAACGGTTACAGCGAAATCTGAACCGACTGACCTGCCATCCCCAGGCCGAGTCTATGGTTATGGAAGCAAATTCGCAGCGCCTGCCCCTGGCAAAAGAGACGGTTGACCTGATTGTGACATCCCCCCCTTATGCCAACAATGCGATAGATTACATGCGCGCCCATAAATTCTCCCTTGTCTGGCTGGGGCATTCTGTCAGTTCCCTAAGCAGGCTTCGGCGGACATATATCGGGGGAGAAAGCACAACCGGCACCGAATTTCTGCCGTTACCAGCATATTCCGAACATATTGTGGGCAGACTCACGGCATCGGACCGGAAAAAAGGCAGGATGCTTCACCGCTATTATTCGGAGATGAGCCGCACGCTCTCAGAGATGCACCGGGTCCTCAGACCGGGACGCGCCGCGGTGGTCGTGGTGGGAACCTCGGTAATCCGGGGCACGGACATCGAAATTCAGAAGTGTCTCAGGGAAATCGGGGAACATCACGGGTTTGAACATATTCACACCGCTGTCAGACGGCTTGACCGGAACAAACGCATGATGCCTGCCCGCTGGAACACCAGCAATACCGGCATAGAAGCGAGAATGCACGAGGAATATGTGATCGGCTTTCTCAAAACCGAATGAAGAAATCTTTGTCACTCCGGAGTGCAAAGCTTGCTTTGCAAGTCCCCGGGATTCAGACTTCTGCCCGGCTTGACTCGCAAAGCAAGCTTTGCACTCCGGATGCTCCGGAGTGCAAAGCTTGCTTTGCAAGTCCCCGGGATTCAGACTTCTGCCCGGCTTGACTCGCAAAGCAAGCTTTGCACTCCGGATAATCCAAGCGAATATAATACAATGAAAAAACTATCTGAATTTGTATCACTGTTATCCCCGGATGATCTGATCTGCTTTCAGGACGTCCCGGTGAACGGCATTGCCTGTCGGCCAGAGGAACTGCGGAGGGAGAATACGCTTTATTGTGTGATTGATGAATTTCTGCAATACGGGCATTGGGTGCGGGGATCGGAACTGCTTGAGTCGCTGACTGCTGAGGCAGAAGGGGCTTCCATGCAACTGGTGAGCGCTTTGCTGCTTGAGCGTCCGATTCCTGAGATTTGCCTACCGCAAGTGATTGTACCGGACGCACGTCAGGCAATGGCATGCGCCGCGAAACATTTTTTTGACTCGCCCGATGAACAGATTAAAATCATCGGCGTAACCGGCACCAATGGGAAGACAACTACGACGCATCTGATCAATCGCATGCTGACCGCCTGCGGTGAGCGGTCTGCGGCTCTCGGGACATTGGGGCTGTATATCGGCCCCGAAAAGTATGCGGAGACGGTATATACCACCTCCCTCTCTCCGACTCTGTTTGAAACCCTGAATGAATTGCGGGGCATGGGGATCAAGGCTTTGGCCATGGAAATATCTTCCCACGCGCTCAAACTGGACCGGGCATTCGGTTTGGATATCGATGTGGCGGTCTTCACGAATCTGACCCGCGACCACCTGGATTTTCACGGGAGCATGGAGGATTACCGGGCGTCCAAAATAAAACTCTTCACCACCCTGAAACCCGGCGCTGCCGTGGTGGTGAATTCAGATGACGCAACAGGAAGAGAAATAATCACCCTCTCCCACTGCACAGTCACAGAGTACGGACGCTCGCCCGGAACGAATCTGAAGGCGGGGCAGATAGAATGCTCGCCCAAAGGAACGGCTTTCCAAGTCTGTTGTCAGGACAGAACTTTAAGAATCAGCACATCGCTTGTGGGGGATTTCAATGTCTCAAATATGCTGGCGGCTTTGGGTGCCTGTCTGGCTTTGGGAATTGATCCGGATGCTCTGCAAGAGGCCGCTTCGTGTCTGAGCGGCGTGGCCGGACGAATTGAAGCCGTGCCGCTGCCGGGAGATCGGACGGGGATTGTGGATTATGCCCACACCCCGGATTCCCTGGAAAAAGTGCTTCATGCGCTGCGGGCAACCGGTGCCGGACGGATCATCACGGTATTCGGATGCGGCGGCGACCGGGACAAGGGAAAGCGTCCGCTGATGGGCGAAGTCGCTGCACACCTCTCCGATCTGTGCGTGGTGACATCGGACAATCCCCGCCGCGAAGACCCGGATGCCATTATCGAAGATATACTGGCAGGTATGCCCGCGCAGGGTGTGGTCGTCGAACCGAACCGGCGGGAAGCCATCCGCAAAGCTCATGAGATGAGCCGCGAGGGGGATATTATCCTGGTGGCCGGCAAAGGGCATGAACCGTATCAGATCATCGGTGACGAGGAGTTTCCTTTTGATGATCGTGAGGAGTTGAGAAATCTGTAGTTCAGGGTTATAATTGACGCTGATCAACGGAGGTATATTTGAAGTAATGAGAGTTCACGCAGGCCCTCAGATCATCCTCGCTGATATTCTTCTCCTGATATAACGGATTTAGGGGAGGCTCCTTGCACTTAAACTTAAACTTGCACTTGCACCCGGTCTGAACGTGCTCCGGGTGCAAGTTTAAGTTTAAGTTTAAGTGCAAGTGCAGGTGCAGGTCTGATTTCAGGTAAAGAGCGGCCCCTTTTTCCTGCCGCCAATCCATTTGATCTTCCTCTTGAGATTGGTATGGACCTAAATTGAGCGATTCTTTGACCTGAATATGGTTTTCGTCCTGTAATGTCAGGGCTTCGGAGATTTTGGACCCTCACCCGTTGGGTGAAAACCGAGGAACGGGCAAAGCACCGAATGTCAGCCAGTTTTGCTGACAAGAATCGCTCAATTTAGTATGGAGATTGTCGGTTTTGCCGTTCAGTTCGGGGAACAGATATTCCCGGGTTTTTCGCCGGATCCCCTGAAGGTTTCGGAAACCTTCAGGGGTAAACGCACACGAGGAAGTTGTTTTGCTCTACCCTTCCGCGTTTTTATTTTCCAGCAATCCTGATGGTCCCTGCTGATGCTGACTGACATGTGCAAACCGGATAACCTCCCATCCGTACTTATTGGCGGCCTTCATACAGATTTGCGTGAGATGAAGGTTTACGGAGTTATAGCTCGCCGCTGCTTCTTTTTTCATCTGTAGCCAGACCCAGAATCCGAGGGATGAATCATTTATTTCTCCGAATTCAATCCAGGGACAGTGGATATGCTCTCCGTAGGGCTTCTTTTTTATTTCCTCTTCCACAAACGCCGCCAGTTTTTCAGTAATTTCATCCATAAGCTCAAAGCGGTGCTTGTAGGCGATATAAAAAGTTATTCCCGACCAGAACAGCGGCGTAGCCGAGAGATTGAAAATTTTGTTGCCCATGAAAGCGCTCGTTGGCATGGATTCTTCCATCCCCAACGACTCCAATTTGACCATATGGGGAGTTTGCAAAATAACACAGCGCAGACCACCATTTATAAGCACAAAGTCCCCTTCCTTGCAGGGAAACCAAGGTTCAGTCTCATCATAAGGAGAAGATCGCATCCCAATCAGGTCTTTCAGAGGCAGACGAACGGAACCGCCCGTGAGCACCGGGTTTTTCAGATAGCTATAGATGCCTATCATTTCCACTCTCCAGGGAATGCCGTTCATCATAACCCGTTCTCCATGACGGACAGGACCGAATCCCAGCAGGAGCTTCATCTGTTCCACGAACTGGGGAAGGGTGTTTCTCGCACCCCAGACGATTCCCAGAACAATAAGTATCACAACAGCCAGAATCAGCCAGTCTCCGGATGTGTAGAGGATCGCGAGCAGGGCCCCGGTAGCCACAAGAAATGTGAGCATATAAAACATGACATCCGTCAGATTGGCCCAGAACATGTATTTGGGGGAGCGGTGAATGGGGCTGATTTTCCAAAGCAGACGCTGTAGAAGACGAAATACAAAGTAGATGCCTAAAAAAACCAGAATCGAGGTCAGGAGATGTTTTCCCCGGTATTTGACAAATTTGTCAAAAAATATCTTAAAAGATTCCAGCAGGGGCTTCCGTTCTTTTTCCGCTCTGATGAGCTGATGCTGAGCGGACTCATTCTGGGTGACAAATTCTTTTTCCAACTCGTTCCAGTATTTCTGCCACAACTCAAGCCGGGCTCTTACCTTCTTGTCTGTGACTTTCCCCAGAAATTTGTCAATATCCTCGGAGGCCTTTCCCGCCTTAGGGATGAGAGCCTCATAATAGAGAATGTCGCTACGAAGTCTTTCCATTTGCCGGGGGGTTTCTGTTGCCTCCTTCAGTTCCAAAATAATGGGTGAGAAAATTTCTTTCAGCTCTTTTTCCCAGTCAACATCCTCGCCCCTTTTTTTGAGAAAGGTGCTGTAGTCAATGCCGGTGGTGACAATTGAAAAGTCATTCTTGGCCATTCTCAATCGGCTGTTCAGCTCGCTGATATAGGCGGATATGCTTTTCTTTTCCCCGGCAGACACGGCTTCCTTCAGTTTGACTTGGTATTCCTTGATTTCATTGCTGATCGCATCTATTGATTCCACAATTTCGCTGAGGGTATGAATCTTCTTCTTAAACATTGCGTAATCCACAAGATGATCAGTTATGATTTCGATATGGTTGTCTTTATAACCCGATTCTTTCAGAACATCAGCCACCTGTTCCATTCTGCTTCCGCTAGCCACCTGTTCCATTCCGGTTCCGGCAATGCTCTCCGCGAAGATGCCGGATAGTTTGTTTTCGTATTCTTTTAACTGGCTGCGCAGTTCTTCGATCTCCTCGGAGATTTTTTTTCTCTTCTCCTCTTCCTGAACTCTTTCCAGAGTCTCCCTTTTTTTTTGGATATCGCCCCTGACTTTATCCATTGCCACGACCGTGGGTGCGGCTTTTTTTATTGAGTACATAAATTTCAGGTGCTCCCGGACATGATTCAGAACAATTGAGGTTTCGTAATCGCTGAACCCCGATGCTTTCAGAGCTTCGGATAACCCGGTTTCGGAAAATTTCTTGCCCCTGAGTTTCTCAATTTCACCAAACTTGTCATCAGGAATTTTGTCTTCCAATGCCTCAACAATGGCCTGTCCCATTCTGAAGATCGGTTCCTGATTTTTTGGTTCTCCCACAGTATCTTCCGGTTGCCCCAATCCCGGGGCTGCGATGATCAGCGGAAGAAAAAACATAAACACAATGCAAAGGCTGATAAATCTCTTCTGACTCATTTTCTTCATTGTACCTCCTTTTTGGTATTCCTACCTGATTCCTAATTGGTGTCTGAATGGAAACCGTATAATCGTTTGATTTTACTGATTTGGTTTGCGATTTTTCAAAACGAGGTTCTCAAAAATTCCACACTTTGCAAACCGGTCGGTAATATCCTTCCAAACTTCCAAATCATGACGGCCGGAAATGCGATCCGTAGAAAATGCCGAATTTTTCCAAACCCATACGGATTGGCAGCAAAAAATCCTCGTTTTGAAAAATATGATTATAGCCCGATAAAATCAGACTTTTTACAGTTTTCGTTCAGGCACTGTTTAATGATTTAGATGTCATTCACTCGACTTTGGCAATTTCACGAAACGCCGCTTTCTGTAAAATCAGAATGTTGCAACCCGGGGAACAAATTATATGAACTCACACCCCTTCGGAGGGGATATGACTTCATATATTTCGGATCTGCTGTTCCCGGTTCCCTGTTTTAAAGGGATTATTCTCGGAAATGCCAAAGTCGAGATTCAGACTTCTCCAATAACCAGAATTTCGGCTACCAACTTAAAGCGGGATATTTTTGTAACAATTCATATCACGAAACACACGAAACGCACGAAACGGGCATGAATATTTTTCGTGTTCTTTCGTGTTTTTTCATGGTCTGATATAAGTGTCCCGGGCGCATTTACAAATTGGGGGACATCGCTTGTTCCCCCGAGGGGACGCGGATGAACGCGGACACACGCGGATTTTTTTTGTCAGCGTGTTTCCGCGTTCGTCAGCATCCTGATCGGGGGGAATTTGAATATCCTCCCCAAGTCGTGAATACGCCCTGTCCCGGCTTAAATTGGCAGCCAGAATTTCCAACATACAAAAATAAAATTCTCTTCCAGATCAAGGATGTATTCCTCGGATTCCATCAGACTGCTCTTTTACAAGGTTTTCTGAAGCATACCTGATGAAATCCGTATCGCTGTCAAGACCGACAATCCGACCGTCCGGCTTTACTTTCTCAGCCAGCAAAGATGTCTACAGGCCTGACTCCAAAGACCTACTCAATCTCCCCTTTGAATTTTTTGCAGTCGGCAACACCCATTATCGCAAATCTCCTTTTTTTGATTATAACGGATTTGGGGATCCCTGTGAACATGCCGTGCCTTTGAACCTGAACTTGAACTTGAACGTGAGCCTGAACATTCATTTACGGGCAGGTTCAGGTATAAGTTCAGGTATAAGTTCAAGTTCAAGTTCAAGGTATCCCTCAGACGGAAAAGATGTATCACAGGAGTAACTTCGGAGCAACAAAAAAAAGAGGCAGAACCAAAAAAAATTTATGTCTTCAAGTAATAACCACGGGGAGCGACTTTTCAGACCTCTGCTGATATTTTCACTGGTGAACTGAAAGGTTTTGCACCAATCGAGGGGGTGCTAAACCTGAGTTACTACATTTCCACCGCTTTTTATTTTCACCATAAAGGTCAAATCTTAAACCTGCTTGCAATTTCAGAAAGTGTTGCCGCTATTTCATCCAGTTGCTTTGACAATGCGCTGACCTCATTTGCGCTCTCTGATGTTTTTTCCGATGCGCTGCTGATTTCCTGAATATTGTCGGAAATGTCATGAACACCCTTCGCAGCTTCACCCGAAGACGCGGCAACACCTTTCACATCATTTGCAAGGCCATCCACATATTTTGCAATTTCTGCGGCGGTTCCGGAACTCTCCTCAGTGGAATTGACGATGCTGTCCACCAGATTTGACGATTCATCCGCGCTTTCTGCCACACTCTTTATTTCCATGGCGCTGTTTGCAACGGTTTTTGAAATCTCACTTGCCGTCGTGGTCTGTTCTTCCACAGATGAGACAATTGTCTCACTGATGGCCGCGATTTCATTGATGACCTGACCCATATCTCCGATAGCCTGAACCGCTTCCCGTGTACTCTCCTGAATCTGTTCCACCTGGTCTGAAATCTCGTCTGTTGCCTCAGCAGACTGTTTCGCCAGTTCCTTTACTTCGCCTGCCACCACCGCGAACCCTTTCCCTGCCTCCCCCGCGCCTGCGGCCTCAATGGTTGCATTCAGGGCCAGCATGTTTGTCTGATCCGCAATGTTCTTGATAATGCCGACAATTTTGCCGATTTGTTTGGAAGCCCTGGCAAGGGCATCCATTTTCCTGTTAATCTCTTCTGCCCGGCGCCGTGCATTTTGTGACATACGGCTTGCCTGACTGGTATGCTTTGCAGTCTCATTCAGCGATGCGGTCATCTCCTCGGCAGCCGACGCCACAATATTGACAGCCGCTGACATATTTTGGCTTGATTCTGCAACGGTCGCTGTGTTTTGGGCTGTTTTTTGTGCGGAATCAGTGATGTCGCTGAATGCGGACACCATATTCTCAGTCATTTTTCTGATGTCCGTCACGGACAAGTTCAACTGTTCCGCTGTTGAGGCCACTGTGCCTGCATTGCCGGATATCTGAACAGATACCGAAGCCGCATTGGTCGCCTGCAAATTCATATCCTCTGCCGAGTCTTTCATACGAGCGGACAAGCCGGAGAGGTTTGATGACGAGAGATTCAGGGTATCCGCGCCGCTTTTCAGGTCAGCGACAATTTTTCTCAGTTTTTTCACCATGTTCATCATCGCCGCCAGCAGGCCTTCTGCCGTCTTCCCATCGGTCGCGAATGTCACGGTCAGATCGCCATTGGCAACTTGCCGCATCAGGTTGGCGACGACCGTTGGATCGGCCCCCAGCGGTCGTGTGAGCGAGCGAGTGCTGAGGAGGGCAATCAGAACACTGCAGATCACAAGTATGGTCGTAAATGTCAGAATCTCTGATTTGGCCCGGGTTTGTATGGCATTAAGTTCGGTGCGTGCTAATCCGATGACAATCAGGCCAAGTATGTGTTCCTGATCATTCGTCAGCGGCACCGTGTAGATCGTTCTTTCGATATCGGCGACGATGATCTTTCCGACAGCATGGATGCTTTTCGCCGATTCTCCTTCTTTCTTGGGCAAAAGAGGCTGTACGACCTCTGTAAATGTCTGGTCAGACGACGCTATGGGAGACTGCTCTGCAAAAATCGCAATATCTTCGTGGGTGATGTCGGCCAGTCGTTGGACAAAAAGATCATTAATGAAGATGCCAGCCGTAAGGACTCCGATCCTTTCCTGTTGGTAGTGCAAGGGAACAACGACGCGAAGCATAAGATTCGTTTCCTGTAACACCATGTCAAACACCTGTTCTCCCTGAAGCGCTTTTTGAAACGCCTGCTCATCCGGTTTGACCGTATTTGTCTCTTCAAGCAGTCGGGCTTCAGCAAGAACAGCGTTATTCAGGCTACGGATTTCTATGGTATCATACGAGAGTTTCTGAATCACCGCATTGAGCAAATTGCGAATTTCTCCCGTCACGTCGGTCATTGAAGCAAAATATGCGGCAGTCAGCAAGGAGTCATTCTGTTGAAGCAACGTGATATTTTGCTGTGAGTCCCGGGCAAAAATGAGGATCGTATCCTTGACAAACCGCGCAATCCTCTCTCCGTTGCGTTGGTATTCGTGTTCAAATCCGGATTCAATAATTGTGTCAACTCTCCAAAATACCGTTGCCAACGGAAGCAGGGCAAGAACGAGAAAAATGATCAGTAATTTCCATTTCATTGTCAAATTTTTTATCATAACATCAGAGTTGTAGTGCCGTGTATAATATGTCGTTTCGAGATCAATCACGATAGCCTGTTTGTTGCACTTAAACTTGCACTTGCACTTGCACTTAAACTTGCACTCAGCCTCTTTCCTCAAACCCGCACCCGCGCCCACACTCAGACCTCGGACATTCATTAACGGAGCACGTTCAGGTCTGAGTGCGGTGCAAGTTTAAGTGCAAGTGCAAGTGCAAGTTTAAGTGCAAGTGCAAGTGCAAGTGTAAGGGGCAAGTGCAAGGGATCGGGTACTTAACGCAGGGATTGTTCATCAAGGTTGATCTCCGGCGTTTCGCCGATCAGTTTGTTGATTAAACGGTTCTCCTGCTGTGTGATAACAGAAATCTGCATGGCGTTAATCGCATCGCCATGAGCATCAAATTTCAATGTTTTGCCATGCCGTGGGGAAATCAGGGGAAGCGTTTTCATCAACCGGACGACCTGTTCAGCGTCCCACTTCCCATCCAGTTTAACCAAGGCTTTTACCAGAAGACGGCCCGTATCATAGCCGTTCATGGCAAAAGTCGGGGGCAGTTTTCCGTACTTCTGCTGATAGCGTTTGACAAAAAGCCGATTCTCAGCATTGTCTAATCCGACATTCCATGAATCCGCATTTGTGATTCCGACAGCGGTTCCGTACTGCCCCAATGTTTTTTCAGCACTTTGCAACACCTTGGGACTGAGGACTGCGCCAGCCATTCCTAATGGAATTTTTTTGTTGAGACCAAAACGATAATAATCTTGGAGAAACAGTTCCAGTTCCACACCAACAAAAAAGGCGAACGCCACACTCGGCCGCAATTTTGAGAGTTGTATGAGATACTCACTTTTTTTCGACGTATTCACCGGAACAGCGATTCGCCCGACTTCTTCCCCCACGCCTTCATAGCCCATTTTGAACCCGTCGCACAGTTCGACGCCTGCCTGATAATTCGTATAAATACAGGCCCAACGCGCCTTCTTTTTTTGCGAAGCGGCTACAGGATGATTTCGCATCCATAATCCCAGACCATAGCCGATCTGATGGTTGGAATACGTCGTTCTAAGAAACAACGGGTTCTCCGTTCGTAAGTTCCATGTGCCACAGGAACCAAACACGATCAATGGGACTTTGGCTTTATTCAGCACATAATCACCAATCGCCAATCCCACACCGGAAGAAATAATCCCCATGACAGCCTGCGACCCGTTGGCAACGCTTTTCTGCACTAACGGTAACGCTTGTTTTGTGTCAGACTTCGTGTCCACCATTGACAAGGTTATCCATTGAGAGATGTCAGCATTCAGTTCAGCGCTTTCTTGTTCAACGCCCAACAGAAACCCATCCCTGGCACTGGCTCCAAGGTTTTTGTATCCTCCGCTCAGAGGGAGCAGGATTGTAATTTTCACAGCGTCTGCTGCATAGGCAACACTTTTTGACCAGTACCTCACATTGCTCAAAGATACCATTACCATCATCATCAGAATGAATCGTCCCATGTTCTTATTGAATGTACGCATAGTTTTTGCTCCTCGAATCATAACCGTGAGTTCATAAAATGAATGTGTTCTTTTGCGGAAACACTACATTAGATTGTATCGGCCCCATATCAGACATTTTTCAAATACACTATCATACACATCACCTCCTCCTATCTACCAGTTTTTTACATGTTTAACAAAATGAGCCGAACGACCCAGTTCAGCGGCTGCTGGGGCTTCGGCGGACAATTCGGCCGGGAACCCGCCCTCGCCATCCGCTTCCGGGCAGATGCGCCACCCTACAGATAGGGATGTGAGGCTGTGACCTTGGGGTCGGTGACCTTGGGGTCGGACCTGGAAAACCCATTGAATTTAAAAGAAAACCGCTTCAAAAAAGCCTGTTTTCAGCCCTTAAACCGCCCTTTTTACATATAAAATGGCCATTTTAAGAACCAGCTCCGCCGCTTACGATGATGATTTTACCCCCGAAAACAAGGTTTTAAGCCTGAAAAACGCCTATTTTTCAGGCATTTATGCTGAAATAACAAGAGGTTAGTTAGGTCCGACCCCAGACTCACGTGAACTTGAACTCAGACGTGATCATAAATGAATGTTCACATCAGGGTTCACGTTCACGTTTAAGTCCAAGTTTAAGTTCAAGTTCAAGTTTAAGTTTATGGGCCGTTCACAAGGCCTCCCCTAAATCCGTTATAATCAGAATAATTCCTGTATGATATCAAAACGGTACTTCCTGACCAGGCAGGCCAGAGCGTCGGCCAACGGTTCATCGTGTTCCCGAATGCGGTCGATCACCGCGTTCGCCTCTTTCGGGCTCGTCATTTCCGCCGCGGTCTTCAAATCGACGCGACACTCCCCGGGCAAGGCTTTCAGCCTGTCGGAAGTAAGTGTGGTTTCGTCAGTTGCCTGTTGTCCGCTGTCCGCTGTCCGTTGCAACTGACAACTGACGACTGACGACTGACAACTCGGAAGGCGGACCGTCACGGTGGTTCCTTTTTCCTCCGATGTGTCGAGATGAATGCTTCCCCCCTGGGTCTCGGCAATCAGCCGGGCCGAGTAGGTTCCGAGTCCCGTGCCGGATTTTTTGCCGGATGTGACGTATTTGTCAAAGAATCTGTCCCGGATATCCTCGGGAACCATGCCTCTGTTATGAATGCGGATGACGGACATCTCCTCCTCATCGGCCAGTTCAATCGTGATCCGCTCCCTTTCCGGCGACGCTTCGAAAGCGTTTTTGATCAGATTTGCCAGCATGGAGTAGCAGAGCAGTTCCTCTCCGTGAACTGAAAAATCCTCCTCACTGCCCGAGGGTTTTCCGTTTGTCAGAATCCTGACGGACAGCCTTTTTTTCGCCATCACAAGCGGTTCCGTGTCATTAATGACTCTGCGGATCACCTGCGACACATTCACCGGAACAGGCTGAAACTGATACACCCCCCTCTCCATCCTGAACATGTCCAGGGAGAGGTTGATCATCTCCAGCATCATCATGCCTGACTTCTCAATCACTTTAAGATACTCCAGATGCTTCGCGGAGACATTGTCATCCGTCATCATGATCCGGGGAAAACCGATGATCGCGTTCAGCGGCGTCTTGAGATCGTGGCGGGTCATGCGCTCCACATCCTCACGAAGGCGGGCCGCTTCGGCCAGCTCCTGATTCTGCTCTTCGAGCCGCGTCTGCATCCGCCGCTGGTTCAGGTGTGTCTCAACACGGGCCAGCACCTCTTCCTCCTGAAACGGTTTTGTGATGTAATCCACTCCGCCGACTGAAAAGGCTCTGATCTTATCCGACACGTCATTCAGGGCGCTCAGGAAGATCACCGGAATGTCGCGCGTATGCTCATCTGCTTTCAACTGCTCACAGACCTCATAGCCGTTCATTCCAGGCATCATGATGTCAAGCAGGATCAAATCAGGAGGCGTCGTTCCCCGCGCACCCCAAAGGGCCAGCTTCCCGGTCGTCACCGGGCGGACCTTGTACCCCCGATCTGTCAATATCTTGGTCAGAAGTCGCAGGTTGTCCGGCACATCATCCACAACGAGAATATTTTCCTTGGAAAAATCCGTATGATCGTCATTCATTCTGAGTCCTCCTGTTCTGATTGAATCAGTCTTAATATTTCTTCGTATTCAAAAATTGTCAGCACACTCCTTCAGTGCCTCAGCGAGTCCCTTCCTGCGACACTGCTTTCTGAATCAGCGTCAGAATCCTCTCGTATTCAAAATCATCAACGTATTTCCTCAGCGCATCAGCGAGCAGGGCATCCCGCGCGCTGATCTGCCCGATGACGTCGGACATCTGATCCAGCTCAATGTTCATTATGGCCTCTTCCAGGCTGTTCATCCATTCGGCCGGCAGTGCGGCCAGCGCGTCGGCGTTGTTCCGCTCCCTGTCAGGTGTCCCTGTTATTTCTGATTCATTTGTGCCCTCATCTTTCACTTGCGCTGTCTTCCCGATTAGTTTCAGAATTTTTTCATACTCAAAATCGGCGATCACTATGGCCAGCGCATCGGCCAATGCGGCATTGTATGAGCGGATATCCTCTGTCAGACGTTCGACGATGTCCGTGTCACCCATCACTGATGCCCGTTCCAGTTCCGTGAGCAGTTCCCGCGGAAGCGCGCCGAGAGCCTCCGGCGTGAGCGCCTTCAGCCTGTCCTTTCCAGAGGCTTCCGAGGCAAGGGAATCCGCTGCTTCCTCATACACATAGCGCACCCCCAGATGCCGGTGTATCACGTCGAATATCTGCGACTCCGTGAACGGCTTGCACACAAAATCATCGCAGCCTGCGGAGAGCACGACAGACCGTTCCTCCTCGAATACGCCGGCTGTCACGGCAATGATGGCGGTTTGAAACTTGAAGCTTGAAACTTGAAGCTTGAAACTTGAAACTTGAAATTCGGATATGTCCGAGTTTTCAGTTTCCAGTTTCCAGTTTCCAGTTTCCAGTTTCCGAATCCTCCTTGTCGCCTCATACCCGTCCATGACCGGCATCCGCATGTCCATGAGAATCAGATGGGGTTCCCATTTTTTCCAGGTTTCCACCGCTTCTCTGCCGTTTTCTGATTCTCGGATATCAAAGCCCAGTCGCGCAAGCACTCTGGTCAGCAACAGGCGGTTGCTCTCTATGTCATCAACGATCAGAATCCGGTAACAGGGCTGATCCGGCTCCAAAGCGATCACGCGTTTCTCCGGCAGTTCGGTTTCGAGTGCCGCACCATCCACCGCTTCGGCCTGAATCTCGAATCTGAACACAGTGCCTCTGCCGGCCTCGCTTTCAACGGCAATGTCGCCGCCCATCATCTGAACGAATTTCCGGCTGATGGGCAGTCCCAGGCCTGTCCCTTCCCGGGACTTCCGTCCGGTTTCGGTCTGTACGAAGGCATCGAACACGCTGTCCAGCTCATCAGGAGCGATGCCTTCGCCGGTGTCCTCCACTTCAAAAGTCAGCCAGACCTCCGAGGTTTTGAAAACCTCGGAGGTCTTTTTAATCCGCACCGTTGCACCTCCCTTCTCGGTGAACTTGAGCGCGTTGCCGATCAGATTCACCAATACCTGCCGCAATTTGCCCTCATCTGCCCGCATATATTGCGGAACACTTGAATGGCACTCGAAAACCAGTCGCAGCCCCTTTTTTTCGGCTTTCAGCCAGAACATATCTTCCACATCATCCAGCAGGTGATACATGTCGAAATCCTGTACACAGAGAACAGTGCGTCCGGCCTCAATCTTCGACATCTCCAGCACGTCGTTGATCAGATTCAGCAGATGTTCTCCGCTTCGGCGGATGATCCCCAGATTCTCTTTTTCTTCGGGCGGAATGGCCTGGCTGCGGTCCATCACCCGTGCGAACCCGAGAATTGCATTGAGCGGGGTGCGGAGTTCGTGACTCATATTCGCCAAAAATGTGCTTTTGGCTTGATTGGCAGTTTCGGCAGCTTCTTTCGCGACCTTCAGTTGCGTGTTCGATTCAGTTAACTCTTTTGTCCTTACAGACAATTCCCTGGTTCTTTCTGCCACTTGGATTTTGAGCTGATGCTTCTGGCTCTCGATAGCTCTTACCCGCCAGCGGAATCCGCCAAAAACAATGCTCACGACCAACACAAGCATCACTCCTCTGAACCAGATTGTTTTCCACCACGGCGGGGTTACGGTGATTTTGAGCGACGCCCCTTCTTCGTTCCAGAGTCCGTCGTTGTTCGAGCCGATTACCCTGAACGTATATTCCCCCGCATCCAAATTGGTGTAGGTGGCAAAACGGCGGGCGCTGCCAGCCTCGGTCCAGTCCTCTTCGAACCCCTCCATTTTATACCGGTAGCGATTCTTCTCTGAGGCCCGGTAGTTGAGGGCCGCAAACTCGAAGGAAAATACCCGGTCTGCGTAGGATAAGGTTAAATGTTCGGTTTCAAGGATAGACTGTTGCAAGACCGAATCCCCACCAATGAGGACGGGTTTGTTTGCCAGTTGGAAATCGGTAATGAACACGGAAGGGATATGTGGATTATCCCGAATCTGATCCGGGTAGAAGGCGTTGAAGCCATTGCTCCCGCCAAAAAACAACTCGCCGCTATGGCTTTTATAGTAAGCATTGACTGGTAAAAATGAATTACTTTGAAGTCCGTCGCTCACATCGTAGTTGCGAAAGATTCCTGTCTGCGGATCGAAACATGACAGCCCCCAGGTAGTACTGAGCCACAGGTGTCCACCCGACCTGTTTGGTCCATCTCCGCCAGGAGAGGCGACATCCTCTTCCAGTATCCCATACACGGTATTGCTCGGCAGCCCGTCTTTTGCCGTGTAATGCCTGAAGCGTGTATGCTCACGCTCAAAGAGATCAAGCCCGCCCCCCATTGTGGCAATCCACAACCGGCCTGCGCGGTCTTCATAGATCGACATCACAGAACTATGCCCCAGACTGTTCGGATCGGCGGGGTCATGAAGATAGCGAGTGAATGTTCCGCTCTCCGGGTCGAATTGGTTCAGCCCGCCCATCGTGCCAATCCAGAACACTCCTGCCCGATCCTGATAAATCGTTGTCACCTGATTGTGACTCAGTGTGTCCGGGCTTGTCGGATCATGGCGGTAAGAGACAAACTGCTCTGTTTCCCGCTCAAATCTGTTCAGCCCGCCCCCCCATGTGCCGACCCAGAGGATTCCTGCCCGGTCTTCATAAATTGCAAAAATATTGTTGCTGCTCAGACTGTTGGGATTGGCGGAATCATGCCGGTAATGTGTGAATTTCTCCGTATCTCCCTCAAATTTGTTCAGCCCGGAGTCGAAACCGCCAAGCCAGAGCAGACCCGTCCGGTCCTCATGAATTGCCCATACGGAATTGTTCCTCAGACTGTCCGGGTCATCAGGGTCATATTTGTAATGGGTGAAATGCTCTGCCTGACGGTCAAATTTGTTCAGCCCGCCGCTGTTGGTGCCGATCCAGATCATCCCCGCCCGGCCTTCATAAATGGCGCGGACAGCGTTATGACTCAGACTGTTCGGATCGCCGGGGATGGAACGATAATGGCGAAACGGCTTGCCGCCGCGATCTAGCTTATTCACGCCGCCGCCATCGGTGGCGATCCAGGCCATGCCTGTCTGATCCTCATGGATAAGGTACACATTATCGTTGGTCAGGCTGTATGGATCGGCGGAATTGGAGTGGTAGGACGTAAAGGTCTCCGTGTCCCGATGGAATCGATTCAGTCCGCCGCCCCAGGTGCCAATCCAGAGGATGCCGCCCTGATCTTCATACACCAGGAAGACGGAATTGTGACTCAGGCTGGCGGGATCGGCCGGGTCATGCTGGTAGCGGATGACTTGCCCCGTTGCCCGATCAAATCTGTTGAGTCCCCCCAGCGTGCCAACCCAGAGTGTGCCTGACCCGTCTTCACAGATTGACCGGACACTGTTGTGGCTGAGACTTTTTGGATCATCGGATTTATGCAGGTAGTGCGTGAAATGTTCCATTGCCGGATTAAACCGGTCGAGGCCGCCGTCAGTGCCGATCCAAAGGACGCCGGCGTGGTCTTCGTAAACTGACCAGACAATAGTATGCCCCAGGCTGTTCGGATTATCAGGATCGTGCAGATAGCGCGTAAATTGTTGCGTGTCCCGATCAAACCGATTGAGGCCCCCCATTGTGCCAACCCAGAGCGTACCGGCGCGGTCTTCATACACTGTTCGGACAGCATCGTGGCTGAGACTGCGGGGATCATCCGGATCGTGCCGATACCGGATAAATTGCTCCGCTGCCCGGTCAAATCGATTGAGTCCGTTCCCCCAGGTGCCGATCCAGAGCGTGCCGATCTGATCGACATGCAGCCCTCTGATGGTATTATCGCTCAAGCTGTGGGGATCATCCGGATCGTGGCGGAATACTTTGATATCGCTGCCGTCATAGCGGTTCAGTCCGTCAAACGTGCCAAACCACATGAAGCCGTCGCTGTCTTGAGTCATACCCCAAACACTGTCATTGGAAAGCCCGTTTTCAGTGGTGAGATGGTCGAATTTGATGAATTTATCGGGGGGCGGCAGGGGTGAAGGATTATCGCCGCCCTGAGCATACGTTGTGGCCTGCGTTGAGATAAGCAGCACAACAAGTAATAGAATTGATTTGAATAATGTTTTCATTTGGTTTTCCTGTTTTCCTCCTTTGTGATTCCGTCAAAATGAGCAATGCGCTCCGCCGTTCCGATGCCCTGCTCCCCACACAATCGCAGCGCATCCGCCCTTTTTTGCCACGGAACGCCGTCGCCAATTGATATTCGGCGAATTGGCCGGAGAGATTGTTCAGCGTCACTTGAAAACGACTTGCAAAGATCATCATGTACTGTTTTTCATGATTTCATAAATCATCCTTTTTTGCAAAAACTTTTATGCGTTCCTTTCCACAATTCGTCGGAGTTCAGTATAAGCAATCGTTCAAAGTTCATGTATAATTACCCGTCTTGCAACGCTGTTCCCTGAATCAACGTCACAATCCGTTCGTATTCAAAATCATCAATGTAGCGTTGTAATGTATCGGCAAGACGGGTATCCTGCGTCCGGATCTGCTCGATGACGGCGGCGGCGCGATTCAGGTCGATATTCAGGATGGCCTGTTCCAGGTCACTCACCATATCCGCCGGCAACGCATCCAGCGCGGCGACGGTTTGGGCGTCCCGTTCCTGGTCGGGAGTGTCTCTCACCTCCGTCCGAAATCTCCCCGAGATCATTCATGATTTTTCCGATTATCTGCATGACATTAACCGGAACAGGCTGAAGCTCATAGATTCCCCGCTCCATCCTGAACAGGTCCAGGGAAAGATTGATCAGCATCCTCAGGGCTGACTCCTCAACCATTCTCAGATATTCCGCATGTCTTTCGGAAAGACTCTCATCCTCCAGCATCAAACGGGGAAGAGGGGTGTCAATTGGGTCAATTGGGGTCGGACCAAGCTAACCCACTGAAATTATGTGATATGAAAGCAAAACGGGCCTTGTTTTAGCTCTTAAAACCACTTTTCTGAGGGCGAAAAGGTGCTTTTAAGAAAACAGGAGCAAACTTGCAGGCTTCCCTTCTTAAAAGCTCCTTTTTGCCCCGAAAAAAGTGGTTTTAAGATATGAAATGACACTTATTTTGCTTTCATATCACATAATTTTAGTGGGTACCCAAACTCCCCAACTCCACCCCAACTCCTCCAAACTCCTGACCTCAAACTCCTACCCCAAACTCCTTTTTATCTTTCGAAAATTTCAGCAGAAATTCTCTTTTATGACACCGACGGGTTATATGCCGGACATGTCCGGGGATGATGTCTGTCTGCTCTCGGCATTTTGCAGGCTTCCCTTCTTAAAAGCTCCTTTTTGCCCTTAAAAAAGTAGTTTTAAGAGCTAAAATAATGCTCATTTTGCTTTCATATCACATAATTTCAGTTAGTTAGCTTGGTCCGACCCCAAACTCCCCTTGTTAGTGGGCTTAGATGATGGGCATAGCGCACATAGCCCCCGATGTCAACGTACACCTTCTCCACTGAACATGGGCGGTCAATGTCCTTCGGTGTTCTTTCCCCAATCTCAATTGCGAGGCTGTAATCCCCGATGAGAACGTCGGGGGTGATTGCCACAATTTCGGAACTCGTCCAGGACGTGACTGTCGCCTCGAATTCGCTTTGACTTTCACCCGGACCAATCAGAACCAGCCTGCCCGGTTCTGTCCCGAAGTACCCTGTGATCGTGATCACGGGGTATTCGTGAGTCAGAGTCTTGACTATTGGTTTGGCGGTTTCCTGGAGATGGCGAATGGCATCCGCCAACCCGACCTTGTCATCTCCGGTCACATCGTCATCAATGGTTATCACACCCTGGGTATCTGCATCTGAAACAACCTTCAGTGCAGTGATTACATCCCCAATATCTGCAAACACAAAACTTGCCATCACCATTACTGCCAGAAATACAATAAACACTTTCGTTTTCATTTTCCTATTCTCCTTTGTGGGACCTTGGTGGGAAACCCGTTGAATTTAAAAGAAAATTGCTTCAAAAAAGCCTGTTTTCAGCCCTCAGACCGCCCTTTTTGCATATAAAACGGCCACTCTGAGAACCGGTTCCGCCGCTTATAACGATGATTTTGCCCCCGGAAAAGGGGTTTTAAGCCCGAAAAACGTCTGTTTTTCAAGCCTTTGTGCTAAAATAACAACAGGTTAGCCAGGTCCGACCCCAGACTCCTCCCGAAAATACTGCTGCTCATCCGAACCCCGGGCGTTATGGTCTGGTATCGCCGAACATAGGTACTCTGAAACCGGCCTTGTAGTTCGGCCAGCCGGTTTTTCCGTCCGCTGCCAGCACCCAGTAAATCTCATCATTCGGATTGCTCTCGTCGGATTCCGGCAGACCTTCGGGAACAAAAAAAAGAACCGGAATTTCCGCTTTTCCCGGATAACGGTCCGAGAGTTCCGACTCGGTGACAAGCATGGTCTTCCATATCACATTTCTTATTGTGTCCTCTCTGAGTTTTCTGTCACTGATACAGGCTATCCTGACCCGTATGTCGCTCCCCGGAGGAATATTACATGCATAGATTGTCCCGGCAAGCTCTCCGCCGATCACTCCCGAACCGGATGCCGTTTCAAACACGGATTCTCCGTACTTTTTCAGATGCAGAAAAAATCTGAGACCGGCATAAAAAAAGCCCAGGGAAATCATCAGCAAGATAACGAAGAACGCTAGTTGCACAAACCGCAGGCCCTCCTTGGGGGGAGAGGGTAATATGGTTATGGCAGAAAAAAGGAGTATTATCATGCTGATGCCGAAAAAAATCATTGCCGATCTTTTGGATGAGGTTCCGATGATTTTCTCCCCATGCTGTCCCGGTCCGGTCATCAGGGGCCCGGCCGCATACTGATGCGCAGACTTCTCCGTCTTCCTCTTTCTGCGCTTCCTCAGTGAAACGATGATAAGGACCAACCAGGGAGTACTTAAAAGAACACCCAAGCCTAAGAGGAGGAATACCTTCAGGTATCGCAGATCACGATAAAGCACCGCTTCCGACGGATCGGACGGATTGACATAACAGCGGAACATTCGGCCGTATTCTCTGAAATGCTTCAGTTCGTCGTGAATTCTGCGATGATACGAGCCCACATTATCCGACCCGGCGTCGAAAGATACCTGTGTGCCGACATATCTCCTGCCTCTGTAAGTGTATTCATATTGTGCTTCCACATGGTAGGCGTTACCGGATATATCCAGAATCCTTGCAGGAACTTCGGTCCATGAAAGCGTTCCGATATGCCCCAGGATCATAGAAAGTGCTATTATGACGGGAACCGCTCCGATTGCTGCCGCCAATACGGTTAATATAATATGGAGTATCCCTTTGTCTTCGGCTGTCTGTGTCATAATGATTCTCTCCTCATTCATCTTACTTGTCCGAATTCCGAAACCGGGCGAAGCCTCCGGTTGGCGCGTCCGATCTCAGCATCCGCAACCCCGGATCGGTTGCTCGGTCCGACCCCAAACTCACCCCAAACTCACCCGGACTTCTTTTACTGATTTGAAAATTTTTCCACACTCAAAATCAGCGGCCAGGGCCGCCAGCGCATCAGCCAATGCCGCATTGTATGAACGGATATCCTCTATCAGACATCCGATTCTGTCAGAGTCGCCCTGCACGGATGCATTTTCCAGTTCCCGGAGCAGTTCCGGCGGCAACGCGGCGAGTGCTTCCGGCGTGAACGCCTTCAGTCTGTCTTTTTCGGAAGTTCCCGGGGCCAGCGATTCTGAGGATTTTTTAACGGTTGAGAGATACTTTCGCTGCTCAGGGGCAGCTTTGGGAAGCCG
>JAUCGI010000281.1 GCA_030378035.1 Desulfobacterales bacterium HSG2 | reverse complement strand
CTTCATGAAAGCCGAAAGTAGTTTACACTTTTTCCAGTCAGCATTCCATATCCCACACAAAGGCACAAAGGGCACAAAGAATAAAAGAATTCACCCGAAAGTGCAAACCGACAAATGAAGGATGCCAATATGGGCATCCTTCATGAAAGCCGAAAGTAGCTTACACTTTTTCCAGTCAGCATTTCATATCCCCACACAAAGGCACAAAGGGCACAAAGAATAAAAGAATTCACCCGAAAGTGCAAACCGACAAATGAAGGATGCCAATATGGGCATCCTTCATGAAAGCCGAAAGTAGTTTACACTTTTTCCAGTCAGCATTTCATATCCCCACACAAAGGCACAAAGGGCACAAAGAATAAAAGAATTCACCCGAAAGTGCAAACCGACAAATGAAGGATGCCACATATTTTTTAAAAGTTCTTCGGCATTTTATATCCCACACAAAGGCACAAAGGCACAAAGAAAGGCACAAAGGGCACAAAAAATTTATGGCCAAGGTACTACAGCAAATCATAAATTCGTCACCCCTCTCTTATAATGACAAAAGGGGGAGGAATTTATGATTTGCTGTACTATCCATAAATTTTCTGTGTTACCTTTGTGCCTTTCTTTGTGCCTCTGTGCCTTTGTGTGATATAAAATCCTGGAAAACTTATGGATAGTACAGCAACTTGGAAATCCCACACAAAGGCACAAAGGGCACAAAGAATAAAAGAATTCACCCGAAAGTGCAAACCGACAAATGAAGGATGCCAAAATATGGAAAAAGTAAGCAGAAATCCGAGATTGATTCGATTTACAGGAAAGCTTGCAATATGAGCGGCAAAGCGGAAGATTTGGCTGCTGATTATCTGAATGAAAAGATAAGCCTAAAGAATGCTTTGAAAATACTTGGGAGCGAATTCCCGGAATTTCCAGAAGAAATATGCAAAAGAGGGCATCCTTCATCTGTCAGTTTACATTTTATCGCGGAACGATTTTGCAAACCGTTCCGAGCGACCTGCAAAGCCGTTCTGCAAGTCGGAAAAAGTGCAAACTACTTTTCAGCTCCCATGAAGGATGCCCAAAAGAGCATTTGAACACGGAATTGATATGGGAAAAATAAGATTGCGCTTATATAATAAGGATACAGCACAGGGAAGTTCTGAGATTGCAACATAGTTGATCGATAATCAGAAAGTCGGTTTCTTTTTTAACCATCTTTCATTTATCAGTTTACACTTTACTGTCGAACAATTTTGCAAATCGTTTGGAACAATTTGCAAAATTGTTCTACTATTTCACCGTTGATATTTCCGCACGGCTCTGTTATGGTCCCTCAAATTGGTTGAGAATTTATGTGTGGTGTCCTTTTTTGACACAAAATAAAGATAAGATGTTTCAGCCGGATAAAGGGCTGATTTCAGGGACTCCCTTCCGGGATTTGCAATGGGACCCGGGGGAAGCCCTCTGATTTTATAGGTGTTGTACGGGGTTTTCGTCCTAAGATGCTTTCGTGTGACATTGCCGTCAAAATCCTTTATGCCGTAAATTACTGTGGGATCGCTCTGAAGGCGCATCCGTCGCCTCAGGCGGTTGTGAAACACTGAAGAGATAATGGGACGCTCAAAAGGAGCACCGGTCTCCTTTTCGATAATGGATGCGAGCGTCACTGCCTGATGAACTGAAAAGCGCAGTGCCTCAGCCTGTTTCATCCATTCGGGAGTGAACACAGACCAGAATCGTTTCACCATTGCGGATATGATTCTTTTTTCTGTCACCCCTTTTGGGAAATGATAGGTGTCCGGAAAAAGATATCCCTCAAACGTCTGCGCGTCAATTCCCTTTTCATGAACAAAAGCGGGATCCGTTGCTGCCGCCAAAAACGCTTTTTCAGTTCCTACCCCTGATTTGGCGGCAACAGAGGCGATCTGACGCAGATTATATCCTTCGGGTACTGTCAGTTTGTAAAGAAAAACCTTTCCTTCTGCCAGTGTTTCAAGTATTTTTATCGGTGGCATGGCCGCGGAGAGTCGGTACTCTCCGGCTTTTATTTTTTTATCATATCCTTTGACGCGGGCCAGCACCTTAAATTTGAACGCGTCTTTGATAATACCTGCTTTTGTCAGTTTTTCTGAAATGCTCCCGAAGCCATCTCCCTGGTGCAGGGTCACAAAGATTTCCCTGCTTTCCAAACTTGCAGGTGTATCCGCATATCGTAAAAAATCCGGGAAAGCATAAAAAAAGGCGGCAACGGATACAAACAGAATCATGAAAATGATTGTCAGAATTTTTTTCAATTTATGAAGATTCCTCCTTGAAACAGTTGCTCTGATTAAACATGAACCTCCCTTTTGGCAATCCGATCAC
>JAUCGI010000057.1 GCA_030378035.1 Desulfobacterales bacterium HSG2 | reverse complement strand
AAGAATGAGACTGAAATCCCAGAGTAAAATTTACTTTATGCAAATATGAATTCCAGTCAACTCCTGCTATTAAACGCAGTTCTGTTGAAAGAAGTGAGAAACAGAAAGAATCCTTGCTTGAATACCTGCGTAATCATTTAGCTAAGTCAAAAATATCCAGCAAAAGTATTCATAGTGGATGTATGTCAGAGAAGGGTGTCATCGCCCTGTTGTTATTCTGACTTACAATCATTATGATTCCAACAGGTCTTTAGGAATGGCAATAACCGTACCTGATACGAAAGTGACCCGCTCCACTGTTTACAAAGAAGCGGGGGATGCCCGCTACGAGGAGGCGAAATACCTCGCGGACGACCATCCGTCCGGTGCCATCTATCTGGCAGGCTACCTTGTCGAGTGTTACCTCAAGTGGGCGATCTGCGAGCGAAGCGGAGTCAGGTATCTTCAGGACCTGCCGGACCGGGAGTTGGCGGACATACTCACAAGCGGGCGCGGACATAACCTTGAAATGTTGTGCCGCGCAAGCCGGTATGACAGGCACTTCGAGACCGATCACTTCTTGCGACGGGCATTCCAGATTGTCGCTTCGTGGTCACCGAACATACGCTATGTCAGGAAATGCGGCGACAGACGTGAGGCCACCCAGTTCCTGGCTGCGGTAAGAACGCTGCGCGCTGATATCAGCGCATGGGCATATAACTGAGAAACTTGATTATGGGGGAATTCACGGACTATGATGACTTTGAACGAACTGAACAGGGTGATGAAAGAAATTTCCCGTGATCTCGCACTGGGACAGGCCGAGATCATGGTGGAACAGAATGGTAGATGGTTTCATGTTTTCATTACCGCCGCGGAGTTTCGCGGCAAGTCGCAGGGAGAGCGCGAGAACCTAATCTGGAGAGAATTTGAGAGGCGGCTTGATGATGAGACGATCCTGTCCGTCACCCAGTGCTATCTGCTGACTCCGGAGGAGCGGGCAGCAGAGATGCCGCCGACAATCACACCGGGGCTGATCTGAATTGGGCAGAAATTCCGAACGACCTCATCACATATTAGTAAAGTCGCAAACTTTTTCCGCAGGGCCTCGGGAAGCGGTTTTTTCTTTTGTGCCTGCAATCTCCGGGCGCTTGTCAGGGAGATAAACCAGCAGGTTGCGGAGAGAGCCGCGCAGACCGGGATGATAATCGGAGAGACTGATTTGGGAGTGACACCCTGGCGGCAAAGCCTGTTCTGGCATAAGCGTTCACTTTGGGATCCCCGATTCCGTAAATCAGCGCGACAATATTCTCAATTGCCCTCCGTGAACTGTCATCCGCGGTAAACGGAATCACTAGAAAATCACACGCGAGCTTTTTTGGGCTGCTCGGTTCGGATTGGGCAAATCCGAACCAGAATACAGGCGGGGATTTGGCAATCCCCCGCGAGCTTTTTTGGGGCTGCTTGGTTCAGATTGGCAGAATACAGGCGGGGATTTGGCAATCCCCGCGAGTTTTTTTTGGGCTGCTCGGTTCGGATTGGCAAATCCGAACCAGAATGCAGGCGGGAATTTGGCAATCTCCCGCGAGCTTTTTTGGGCTGCTTGGTTCGGATTGGCAAATCCGAAGCGGAATGCAGGCGGGGGATTTGGCAATCCCCCGCGAGCTTTTTTGGGCTGAACCGGAATGCAGGCGGGGGATTTGGCAATCCCCCGCGAGCTTTTTTGGGTTGCGAGCTTTTTTGGGCTGCCCGATTCGGATTGGCAAATCCGAAGCGGAATGCAGGCGGGGATTTGGCAATCCTCGCGAGCTTTTTTGGGGCAGAACCAGAATGCAGGCGGAGGATTTGGCAATCCCCCGCGAGCTTTTTTGGGCTGAACCGGAATGCAGGCGGGGGATTTTGGCAATCCCCGCGAGCTTTTTTGGGCTGCTCGATTCGGATTGGCAAATCCGAACCAGAATACCGGCAGGGATTTGGCAATCCCGTCCACAATGTTCTTGTGTCTTTGTATGATTTCTTCAGTTTGGGGATAGTGGATTCCCGCTTTCGTCAAAAAGCTGACTGATGTTGAAGATTCTCAAGTCAAGACGTTGAGCTGGTTTGATGGCGGGAATGACGTGTTTTTAATTTGAGCGGTAAGAATCAGGCGGTCAGGCGGGTCAGGCGGGACGGGATTTGCAATCCCGTCCGCAATGTTTTTGTGCCTTTGTGCCTTTGTGCCTTTGTGTGATTTCTTCAGTTTGGGGACAGTGGATTCCCGCTTTCGTCAAAAAGCTGACTGATGTTGAAGTTTCTCAAATCAAGAAGTTGAGCTGGTTTGATGGCGGGAATGACGTCATGCAGCCATCCCAGCCATCCCCAATTAGTTCGATGGGAATGACGTCATGCAGCCATCCCAGCCATCCCCAATTATCACGACGCCATATATTTCAACAAACCGCTATATTGTTCCCCTTTCGCAAATCTGGCATAAACGCCCACCTTCCCTTTGCGGATATCGACATCCCCTTCAAAGACCTCACCCTGTTTTTGCAGGAAAGACCATTTTTCATCAACAATAACCGCGACCTCTTCAGCGTTCGGCGCTCTTAACTTAAACCTCTGAGTGCTTCCTGGTTTCAGATGACTTTTTACCGGGCCGTAAAGATAAACATCATGTTCGTCAAAGGAGGAATACGTTTCAGGAAACCCGATATTTCCCTGCATTCCTCTGCCTGCTTTGATCAGATAATCCATGGACCAGTCGTAATCGCCCGGTTCATGCCTCTGTTTTGCGAATAATCTGAGCGTATATTTTCCGCCGCGGGGAAAAACGACATGAATTTTGTATCCGCCTGAGAACTTCTGAACAAATGTGAATCTCTTGTCCAATTCGAGATGCTCCTGTCTCAGTTGAGCGATCAGGAGCGCATCATCAGAGGCCCGCAGGGTGATAACGACTTCATCATCCGCTTTTATCACGCTTTCGGAATGACTTCCCACCTCCAAGCCGCTATGGAAAAACGCCGGCTTGAGATAAGCAAGGGATTCAAATTCCCGGATCGAAATCAGCGGGTCAAGAATCTGCCACAGAGGGTTTTCAGGGAAATGATCATAGATAAATTTGTCAGGAGGCGTCAGAAAATAATGCTCCTGGAATCGGCGTACAAATTCCCCTTTTTCATTCAGATATCCCGCACCCCATGTCGCGTCAAGCAGACGCCACCTCCCATCTATTTTTACCGCATTCCAGGCGTGGTTCGTGGGGCCGGCAAAACTGTCGCCGACCGAATAATGATACCCCTTTGAATATCCGCTGATTTTAACGACATCCAACCCGGCCGGCTGCCCCAAGACTTTAAAAAGCCCCGCATATCCCTCGCATACCGCGCAACGTCTCTTCAGCACATCATCAGGGCTGAGGCTTCCGTAACTGCCAGTAAAGAAGCCTTTTGTATCATAATTGATATGATGCGTTATCCAGCAAAAAATCGCACGCGCTTTTTCCAGATCATTTTTTGCCGGTTCTGCCAGATAAGCCCCGAGGCTCTGCACGGATTGCTCCGCCCATTTCGGCGGGTTAAGCGCGTGTCTGTCAATCGCTTTATAACGGTTTCCGGTTTCCGGTTTCCGGTTGACGGTTGACGGTTTCCGGTTGACGGTTTCCGGTTGACGGTTTCCGGTTGACGGTTTCCGGTTCATGTTCACGTTCATGTTTAAGTTCAAGTTTAAGTTAAGTTTAAGTTAAGTTTAAGTTCGCGGGGTTCTTCATCAGGCCCATGTAATAAATCCCGGAGCAAATTTTATCCAATCATCCCCCCGCGGCATCACCCGGGCAGTAAACCCGTAGCGTCCTGAAGTGCGGCAGGTGACAGTACACGCGTACAGATAATTCCCGTTTCCCCGGTCCTCCGCCATCTCCATCTGTTCCGCATGACCGGAATCCAGCGCATCCACGGATTTCAGGCCGCCGTAATAAAACTCCACTTCCACCTCATCCGGCCGAAGCTTTCCCAAATAGACCTCTGCGGAAACCCGAAAGGTTTCTCCCACCCGAAACGGCCCTTCTGTATCCCCTGCCGGCGGTTTTATGCGAATCTTACGCCACAACCTGCTCAGGCGCGCGCGCTGTCTGCTCAGTTCCGCGGCCTCTTTTGCATGATCTGCGATTAGCGAATGATAGCGTTCGGCAGCCGGCAGATAGAACCGGCTCTGATATTCAGAGACCATGCGATGGGCGCAGAAAAACTGCATTCCCATCTTTATGGATTCCTTCATCATCTTCACCCACCGCGTGGGAACCCCCCCGCTTCGTCTCTCATAAAAACAGGGGATCACATCATTCTCCAGAATATTGTAAAGGGCCTGGCTCTCCACCGCGTCCTGGTAGTCCCAGTCCGAATATTCCTCGTCGCTGCCGATGCACCACCCTCTTTTTTCGTTATACCCCTCGCACCACCAGCCATCAAGGACGCTCACATTGAGCACCCCGTTCAGGGCCGCCTTCATGCCGGACGTGCCGCATGCCTCAAGGGGTCGTCTGGGCGTGTTCAGCCATACGTCGGTTCCGTGAATCAGATGCCGTGCAATATGGATATCATAATCTTCTATGAAAACCATCCGGTGGCGTATTCTGTGATCACGGGCAAACTCGATAACATGCTTAATCAGCCCTTTCCCCTCATCATCTTTGGGGTGGGCTTTTCCCGCGAAGATGAGCTGTACCGGATGCGTCTGGGAGGTGAGAATCTTTTTTAAGCGTTCCGGGTCGCTCAACAGAAGATTTGCCCGCTTGTAAGAAGCAAAACGCCGGGAAAACCCGATGGTCATAGCATGCTGATCCAGGATCGATTTCAGCTCCTCCATCATCGCCTTGGGCGCGTTACGGCGTTCGTACTGTTTTGCCACCAGTCTCCTACAGGTGCGTATGAGACGAGAGCGGCTCATCTCATGGGCGCGCCACAGCTCCTCGTCATAGACCTCGTCGATTCGTTCGAGAAGGTCTGAGTCCATGGGGTATGAGCACTCTGTCGCGGAGGGACGCACACACCACTCCGGGCCGATGTAGCGTTCAAACAACAGGGCGTTTTCATGGGAAATCCATGAGGCGATATGCACACCGTTGGTGACATGGGTAATCGGGACTTCCTCTTCGGGAACATCCGGCCACACATGCGCCCACATGCGCCGCGCCACCTTTCCGTGCAGCTCGCTGACCCCGTTGCAATACTGGGCCATTCTCACCCCCAGGACAAACATGGAAACCGGACTCTCCGCCCCGGCCCCTGCCGACTGGCCATAAGCCAGAATCTCATCCTCCGTGACTCCGAGACGCTCCTGCAAGGGTCGGACAAAGGGCCTCACCAAGTCAGGCGGAAATTCGTCGTGACCCGCGGCCACGGGCGTATGGGTTGTAAAAATCGTGGTCCGGGGAACAATCTCCATAGCGGTTTTCAGATCGATGTCGTACAAAGACATGATCTGAGCGAGCCGTTCCAGGCTGGCAAACGTGCAATGTCCTTCGTTTTTATGGATAACCGCCGGGTGAATCCCCATCTCGGCAAGGGCGCGCATCCCGCCGATCCCCAGAAGCGCCTCCTGGGCCGCCCGCATCTTCGGTTCCCCCGCATACAACTTGGCGGTGATCTCTCTGACTTGGGGCGGGTTCACGGCCAGATTGGTATCGAGCAGGAAAAGGGGAATACGGCCGACCATGATCTTCCAGACATCCGCATAAATCTCGCCGTCCGGGCCGGTCAGCGAGATACGGGCCTGTTTTCCCGATCGGCCCTTGGCCTTTCTCAGGGGAAGACGGAAAAAATCGGTCTCGGGATACGCTTCCTGCTGCCATCCCTCGTGGTCCAAAAACTGCCGAAAATATCCCTGCCGGTAGAGAAGCCCCACCGCTGCCAGGGGAACTCCCATGTCAGACGCAGCCTTGAGATGGTCTCCTGCCAGAATTCCCAGCCCGCCCGCGAACAGAGGGATGCTTTCATGGATGCCGAATTCCATGGAGAAATAAGCGACTACGGTCTGTTGTCCGTTGTCAGTTGTCAGTTGTCCGTTGTCAGTTGTCAGTTGTCCGTTGTCAGTTGTCCGTTGTCCGTTGTCCGTTGTCCGTTGTCCGTTGTCCGTTGTCTGTTGGGACGGTTCGCTATCGGCGGACAGCGGATGTCCCTCTTTGGGGGGAGCGATGACTAACTTTTTATAACTCCCTCTGACCCGCTCCAAATGGGCCAGAAAACTGTTGTCTTTTGCCAGTTCCTCAAGGCGTTTTTGTGAGATGTAGGTGGAGAAAACAATCGGATTTCTCCCGGCCTCATCCCAGCGCGGGGGATCAATGCGGCGGAAAAGCTCCACCGCGTCATAATGCCAGCTCCACCAAATATTCCGAGACAGCGCCTCTAAAAACGCAAGCGGTTTGGGAATAGTTGGAAATACTTGGAATGTTTGTAAATGCGTCATGTTTTTCTCGCTTTGAAAACTACAGGGATTTCACATAAGAAAAGGATTTGTTCCGGAACCGGGAGCATCCTCTTCTTATGTGAAATCCCTGTAGTTGCAAGAAAAGGATCTGCCCCCGGAACCGGGGACCATCCTCTTCTTATGTGAAATCCCTGTAGTTGCAAGAAAAGGCTCTGCCCCCGGAACCGGAGACCATCCTCTTCTTATGTGCAATCCCTGTAGTTGCAAGAAGAGGACCTGCCCCCGGGACCGGGGACCATCCTCTTCTTATGTGCAATCCCTGTAGTTGTCGGCAATTCCCTATTCTCACTTCACTCACTGACAACCTCTAATATATAAATAAGGTCTGCCATTCCAATCCGATTATCGCCGTTGACGTCTGCTTTCAGGATCACATTTGCGTCAATTCCTGTAAGCGTCTTCAGGGCCAGAATAGCGTCACGCAGGTCAATGAGATTGTTACCGTCAAGGTCACCGGTCAACACGTCACCCACCGTGAGGAAAAACGAATCTTCCACCCAGGAATTATTGTCCCCTCCGCCGTCATCTATCCTTACGGTAATCTCCGAGGTACCGCTCCGGTCAGGCTTGGCTATAACCACCAAACTGTAGTTGCCTTCGGGACAGTCCGAATCAGAATCCATGCAGCTCAGATAAAGGTTGCCTTCCGGCACGAGCCGGGTATCGGACGACTCCACAGTGACATTCAGATCCTTAACCGCTGTCTCCACATCAGCCACGGTAAACTCAACCGGATCCGTGTTTTCATCCACCTCTATGGTCTGATTTTCAAAGGGCGGAGAAATGGTCGGTCTGTCATTGATGGGGATGATTTCGAGAGGAAAGTTCACTGTGACAGGGGTGGTGCCGTCACTCACTTCCACCGTGATATTGACGCTGCCGTTTCCGTTTTCCAGAGGACTGATGGTCACGGTGCAGTCGCCTCCGGAGCGTTCCAGGAGGATATTTTCGTTGGGAACCAGCTCCGGTTTGTCGGAACGGACATTCACATCCAGATCCGCCACAGGGGTCTCTTCATCATAAACCATAAATCTGATGACCTCATCCTCGTCTTCATAGCTGTGTCTGGAGGTGAATGAACCGATAATTTCGGGCGGAGTGGATATGGGGTCTCCGGTGATCTGGAGGGCGAAGGTGGTTTCAACAGTATTCACACCGTCGCTCACACGGAGGGTAATGTTGACAGTGCCAGTCCTTTCAGCAGCCGGGGTGATCTCGACCTCATAATTATTGGGCGTGGCAGAATCCCCCAGATAAACTGCCGGGGAGATATTTCCGTTCGGAACCAGAGTCGTGTCTCCTGAGAAGCCGCTAATCACCAAGTCCTTTGCCGGAGTTTCCGTATCACTCGCCTCGAATCCGATGATGAGTGGCGTATTTTTCTGCGTCGAGTGGGGGCTGGGGATGCCGGAGATCTCCGGCGGCATATCAAACTGCTCGACAGTGAGCCTGAAGCTCTCCGAAACATCAGTTGTGCCGTCATTCACTATCACAGTGATCAATGCATCGCCGGTTTTATCCGGCGCGGGAGTAATCTTCAGAATGCGGCTGTCTCCGGTTCCGATCAGAACCATGCTGCCGTCAGGAATCAGTTCCGTATCTGTTGATTCCACGGTGATCTCCAAGTCATTTTCAGGCGTTTCCACATCCTCCACCGCAAAACCGACATCAAGGGAGGTATTCTCATCCATGATTTCATCAAAAATCTCCGAAATCACCGGATCATCGTTAATCGGCCGGACCACCAGATAAAAGGCCTTTTCCACCCGCTGGTTCCCCTGCTCGACGGCTACCGTCAGCATGGTCTCGCCATGCGCATCCGCCGGAGGAGCCACCGTCAGGGTAACATCCTGGCTGGTCTGACCATCTGGCATGCACAGGTGGTAATTCGTCCCGAACCCGTTAATACTGAGGTTGGTCGCATTCTCCGGAACCAGGGCGTCATTGGAAGAGACGACCGAAATCGCGAAACATCCCCCTTCCAGATCACTGACGGTAAATGGGATATCAAGGGAATCTTTATCCTCATCCATGGTCTGGTTGGTATTTCCGAGAATCACCGGGGGCTGGTCGTCAGACGTCACCTCAAAGTGGAAGGATTTTTCCGCTATGTTGGTCAGGGAATCGCCGCTCCCGTCATTCACCGTCACATTAATGTACGCCTCGCCGTACTGACCTTCGGCAGGCGTGATCGTAAGGGTGAGTCCCACATCCTGGCCTGCCAGCGCGCTGACCCTGTGAACCAGTCCGAACCCTTCGCCAATGGCGATGTGGTCAATATCCTCCGGCACCAGGGTGCGATCGGTGGAGGTTATCGACACTTCCAGCATTCCCCCGTCAAACATTCCTCCCTCGGGATCGCTCACCGTAAAAGAAACGGACTGGATCGGAACATCCATAGTCGTAACCTGGTTGGGGATGTCTGAGACCACAGGGGGATCATTCACCGGATCAACTTTGAGAATGAATTCTTTCTGATCCGATGCGTCTCCGTCCTGCACCGTGACGGTCATCTTTACCGAGCCGGACTGGTCTTCAGCCGGGACGATATTCAGGTTCAGACTTTCGGGGCCGGCACCCTCTGCCAAGTTAAGAATATAACTGGCACCGTAAGCATCCTCCCCATGAAGAATCTGAATATGAATGTCGTCATTGGGAACCAGTGAAGAATCGGATGAGACCACTGATACGGAAAGGGCCCCCCCCTTCGGCGTCGGTCACGGTAAAGGGGATGTTTCCGGTGGGCGTATCCTCATTTGTGATCTGACTGGAAAACTCGGAAAGTTCCGGCGGCTCATTCACCACCCCCACCATGAGCTTAAAGGTTTTTGAGTCCGATCCCCCCTCCCGGTCCGCCACGGTGACGGTAATATTCGCAGTTCCGAACTGATCCGAAGCCGGCGTGAGTGTCAGGCTGAGGCCGACATTCGTTCCAGCGGCGGCGCTCACGGTATGATTCCTTCCGAAACCGCCGATATTGATGTGGATATCATCCTCCGGAACCAGGGTGGTATCCGAGGAGGTGACCGAAATGTCTATCAGCCCTCCTTCGGGATCGCTCACCGTGAAGGAAACCCCACCGGTGGGCTGCCCCTCACTGGTAGTCTGGTTGGGAATGGCGGAGACCGACGGGCCGTCATTCTCCGGCTGCACATTGACGACCATTTTCTTTTCCACGATATGGTTGGAATCATCGGGGGGGCCGTCGGTCACGGTGACGGTAATAACAGCAACGCCAAACTCTTCCGAGGCCGGGGTCAGCGAGAGAGTGAGGTCCGCATACGCCCCGCCGCCGTCCATGGGAACCACATAATAAGGGCCATATCCTTGGATGTTGAGATGGCCGTAATCCTCGGGGAACAGGTTCGTGTTGTTCGACTCGACCGTTATATGGAACTCTCCGCCTTCGTCATCGGTGATCCTGAAGATCACATCCTTTGCAGGATCATCCTCCTTCATATTCTGATCCCATATTCCGGTAATCACCGGGGGTTTGTTGGTGCGATCCACTTTGAGGGTGAAGGTTTGCTGAGACCATCCGCCATCTTCGTCTGCCGCGGTCACAGTGATCTCCGCGTCGCCATAAGCCTCGCCGGCGGGGATCACCCCGGATTCCGGACGGAGCGTCAGTGTGACAGTGGCACTTCCCCCCGCGCTCAGAAACTCGCTGGTTGAGGTGCCGAATCCCCCCATGTTGACATGGTTGTCGTCATTGGGAACCAAGTCTGTGTCAGACGACGATACAGCGGACAGGGTAATCCACCCGCCTTCCAAATCATTCACAGTAAGAGTCACATTCTTCACACAGGAGTCATCATCATCACTCTGACATTCGCCGATGCTGGTATTGGGGATCGGATCAATCGTTGGCCCGTCATTTCTGGGCGTGATGGTAAGGTAGAACATCTTCTCAACCATGTAGTCCCCATCCTGCACTGTGACAGTAATTTTTGTGGTCCCCGATTTGTTCGAAGCCGGAGTCAGGGTGAGGGTCGGATATTCAACATCATCCGGGCCCATCATAAGCACCTGATCGGGGCCCAGTTCGTTAATGCTGATATGTTCGGGATCATTGGGAACCAAGTTTCCGTCAGCGGATTTCGCACTGATCGGCAGGGCCCCGCCTTCGATATCGGTGACGGTGAAAATAATGTCAATCGGTTCATCTTCCGGAGTGGTCCGGTCATACAGACCGTCGATGACCGGCTCTTTGTTCACATAACCCACATTGAAGAGAAACATTGTTTCCGAAGTCGCAGTTTCGGTGCCGCTGCCGTCATCCGCATGCACCGTGATTTCAGCTTCTCCGGATGCCCCCTGGGCCGGGGTCAGACTCAGGGTCAGGTTTTTCTCAGCGCCAGGGGAGAGCTTCATGTCGTAATTCGGCCCGAATCCCGCTCCTGTGGGGGGCACGGTGTTAATAACGATGTGGTCCTCATCCGCAGGAATCACGTTTTCGTCGGATGAGGTCACGGAGAGTCTGAGTGTCCCGCCTTCGAACATCCCGCCTTCGGAGTCCTTCACCGAGAAAGGAATGTTCTCCACAGGCACATCCTCATCGGTATCCTGATTGGCAAGCCCATCAATCACCGGCGGGTCGTTGACGCGGCTGATGCTGACAAAAAAGGTTTTCTCCACATCGCCGCCGCTGTCGCTTACAGTCACGCTGAATTCAATCGAGCCGCTCTGATTTTCCGCGGGAACGACCCTGACAATGACATCCTGAGTAGCAGGGTTTCCTCCCTGGGGCTGCATGGAGAGCATATACTCCGGACCGAATGCCTGATCATCAAGGATGATGCTGATGTGTTCGGGATCATTGGGAACCCGGACTGTATCCTCGGATTGAACCACAATGGGAAAGTTTCCGCCTTCGATGTCGGTAACCGTGAAGGTGACATCCACCGGCGTATCCTCCTCAGTGATCATGGTCTGAATGTCCGAAATCTCCGGGAGCTTGTTCACATAATTGACGGTGAGGAGAAATGTGACCGTATCGGTCTCACTTTCATCGCTTGCGGTGACAGTGACAAAGGTCGCACCGGACTCCCCCATGGCAGGGGTGATCTTAAGCGTAAGACCCACCTGCTGATCCGGAGAGGCGTTAACCCGGCCCTGGGTATCCGTGCCAATGATATCAAAACCGGTGTCCGGAACCAGATCGGGTTTGTCTGAGACTGCCGTGATCGTCAGCGTTCCCCCTTCGGGGTCGGTCACGGTAAACGCCGCCTCAACAACGCATGATGCCATATCCTCCGCAGTGCATTCATTCGTGTCCTGATTCGGAATGAGAGAAAGTTCGGGCGTGTCATTCGCCGGTCTCACCATGACGTAGAAAGGGGCCTGAGTATCATCTTCGCCGTCATTGACGGTAAGGGTGATGGTTGCCGTGCCATTCTGATTGGCAGCAGGGGAGAGAACCAGACTCAGTTCCCGCGTCTCGCCCGGAAGTGTCGTGATCACATAATTCGGTCCGAGCCCGCCGATATTAATGGCATTGTTCGGAATCAGACTGATATCCGAGGAACTGGCAGAGATCAGAAGCCTTCCCCCTTCGGTGTCTGTCACGCTGAACCGGATCGAATCGGTGGGGGTATCCTCATCTGTCACCTGGTTGCCGATCTCGGAGACCGTTGGCGGGTCGTTCACATTCAGCACCTCAATATCAAACGGGGCCATGGAAGCCTGCTCTCCTGAAGGATCAGTGACAGTGATCACGATACCGGTGGTTTTGCCCACATCCGAATCTCCGGGAGTTCCGCTCAGAATTCCGGTTGTTTCGTCGAACCCGGCCCAGGAGGGCTTGTGTTCAATGGTGAAGATGAGTTCTGATATGTCATTGTCAATATCCGATGCCTCCGGAGCAAACGAATAGAAATCCTCTTCGTTTATTACAGGAAGCGGAGTCCCGCCGATCGTGGGCGGATCATTCAGCGATGTGACCCGGAGGGAGACACGTCTTTCCGCTGTCCCATCTTCGCCGTCATCCGCGGTAAGCGTGATATACGTCGTGCCAAGAGTGTTGGTATCCGCATCTTTGGCCGGTTTGACGAACAAGGTGCGGACGGATCCGATTCCGTCGGTATGAAGATAGGCGTACTGTTCGGGAACCAGCGCGACATTGGATGAGGCCGAGGATACCTGCACATAGGAAAGCGGCGTATCCGGATCGCTCACGGTGAAAGAGAAGCTGTCCGAAGTATCCTCTGTGACGATCAGAGTGGTCTCGATGTCGGTAATTTCAGGTGGGTCGTTCACCGAATTGACTGTGAGGAGAAAGGTGTCGCTCACGGTGTCCGTTCCGTCATCCACATTGACGGTAATCACCGCGCTCCCGAAGCGATCCGGAGCAGGCGTGAGGGTCAGACCGAGAGAGACAGTTGCAGCCGCAGCCACCTGATTGGCAGAATCGACACCGATGACACGGATGCCGGAGAGCGGAATCAGCTCCGTATCGTCCGAACTGACAGAGATGGTGAGCATATCCGGGTCTTTGTCGCCGACGGTAAAAGGTATCTCCGAAGTGCGGATATCCTCATCTGTTATCTGATCCTCGATATTGGAGAGCGTCGGCGGATCATTCGCCGCGCCGATGGTCAGGGTGAAGAGCGTGCTTCCCTCAGCGTTCTCTCCATCCCTTGCTTTAACTGTGATTTCTGAAACGCCGAACTGATCCTGAGCCGGGAGGAATTTCAGATCCATGGGGACGCTGATCCCGGGTTCGCCATAAGTCGAGTAATTCGTGACCCCGATGCTGGCAATGCGAATGTTGTTTCCGTCATTCGGAATCAGCGTGAAATTGCCTGGAGTGACCGATACAGTGAGGTTTCCCCCCTCCGCATCGGTTACGGAAAAGGGGATGCTGTCGGTCCAGCCATCTTCAGCGCCCTGTCGGGGGCCGATCCAGGAGACGACCGGCGGATCGTTCACCGGGCTCACCTCGAGGAAGAACCGTTTCTCTCTCTGCGCGCCTTTGTCATCGGTCACTGTCAGCGTAATCTCTGTGGTGCCGAACTGATCCGGCCCGGGGGTGAAGGTAATGCGCCGTTCCGTGCCTGTCCCGCCGATTCGGATATTCCGGCTGGGAATCAGCGACGGATTATCCGAAACAGCCTCCGTGCTCAGGCTGTCTGCGGAATCATCCGGATCACTCACCTCAAAGGTGAAATCGGTCGGCGTATCCTCATCCATCACCGTACTCCCCAAAGGCCAGTCAATTAACGGTCTGGCATTGACCGTAAGCTCAAAGGTGATATTGTCCACCAGCTCGCCATCGCTGACCGTCACTGTGATATTGGCAGTTCCGTAACCTGTCGGAGTTATGGTCAGGATTCTCTGAGTATCGGGGCCTGATGTCCGGACTTCGATATTTGCATTCGGGACCAAGTCAGTATTTGAAGATGAGGCGGTTACGGTAAGCCTCCCCGGGGCATCATCCACATCCCCGATTTCAAAGGTGAAATCCGCTGTGGTATCCTGGCTCATCAGAGCGGACTCCTCCGGTCCCGTGATATCAGGTTTGTCATTCACCGGCGTGACTTCGAAAGAAAAGGTCCTTGTGGTGATTGCTCCGCCCTGGTTCTGAACAGCCACAATAATCTGAGCGGTTCCGGACTCGTTGGCAGGGGGCGTGATGATGAGACGCCGGCTGGCACCGGTCCCGGTCATGTTGAGATTCCCTTCGGACATCTCGGCAGATCCCCAGGATGCGAAGACATCAAAATCGGTTGCGGCAGTTTCGTCATCCACCGTGAAATCGACAAAATAGGGCATGTCTTCCTGAGTTTCCTGGGGAAGGATTTCGGAAATGCCCGGAGCGCCGTTGACGATAAAGGTGAAGGTCTTTGAGACGATATCCCCGTCATCATTGTCCCTCACCGTGACAGTGATATCTGCCGACCCGCTCATTCCGGAGACCGGAGTAATGGTCACAGTCTGATCCGTCGGGCCGGTGCCGCTGAAACCGATATTACTGTTCGGAACCAGATCGGAGTTTGATGATATTCCGGATACGGTAATTCGTGTCGCGTTACTCACCGTAAATCCGATCGGATCCGGAAGGATGTTCTCATTTATAACGATCGTTTCATCCAAGCCGTTAATTACCGGCGGATTGTTGACCGTAAACATGAAAGAGACGCTTTCAGGCGGGTGATCATGGTCGTCTGCCTCGATGATGATTTTTGCCGTGCCCATGCCGGTCGGGGCAAGCGTCAGAAAGTACCCTGCATCCGCGGCGGAGTACTCGGTGTTGATGGCGTCATTCGAGATCACACTGGCATTCTCCGAAGTGGCAAATACCTTTATATTCCCGGCCGGCGTGTCCGGGTCATATACAGTGAAGAATATCTCAATCGACGTGTCTTTCGGCGTACTCTGATCTCCCGGATTGAGAATGGTCGGAGAAAGCGACGGAGGAACCGGGTCACCCGATCCGATAGAGGCTGAACCGCCGCTATTATTGTCACCCGGAGCGCCTGTGATGGCGTGATATCCGGATATGGAGACAGAATCGCCGAAAAGATTGTCCTCGGATTCTTTAGCCGCAGTTCTTTTCTCTGTCTGAACCCAGGTATCCCCTGTCCGCTGGAAGAGATAAGCTGCGCCGGCGTTGCTTCCTTTGTCATCATCTCCGCTCGCGCCGACAATCGCGTAGTCGTCGGAAATGGATACGGACCTTCCGAAATGATCGCCGGCCGAGCTTGCCGGAGGCGTCAGTTTGGTCTGCTGAATCCAGGTGCTTTCGCTCAGTGTGAAGATGTATGCGGATCCGGCTCCTAATCCGCTGTCATCATCCCCCTCGGCACCCACAATCGCATACCAGCCCGAACCTATGCCGGATATGGAGACCGATATGCCGAACTGGTCCCCTGCCGCGCTGTCATCGGGCATGAACTTCTCCTGCTGAACCCAGGTTCCGCTTGCATCAGGGCCGAAGATGTACGCCGCGCCGAAACTGGTATTTGTGACGGGGTCGTTGTGCGTATGCGCGCCGACGATCGCGTACCATTCCGACTTTAAGCTGATCGGGTCTAAGCCGGCGGATATGGAGACCGACACGCCGAAGTAATCATAACCTGCGCCATCTTCGGGAAGGAGTTTTGCATGCTGGAGCCAGTCGGACCCTTCCCGCCTGAAGACATAAGCTGCTCCGGATTCGGATCCGTTGATATCGTTGTACGCGGATCCGATAATGGCGTAGTCACCGTATATGGAGACAGAACCGCCGAAAAGATCGTTGGGCGCGGCGTCGTCGGCCGTTATTTTGGCTTCCTGAAGCCATGTCGCGCCCTCTCGTTTGAAGATATATGCCGAACCGGCGTTCGAGCCTTTTTCACCATCGCTGTGCGGAACGCCGATGATCGCGTAGTCGCTGGATATGGCCACAGACGCGCCGAATCTGTCGGAAGAAGCGCCGTCTTCCGCAGTCAGCTTCTGTTGCTGCGTCCATGAATCAGTGCCAGTGCGCTGAAAGATGTATGCCGCGCCGGTGCTATGATTATCTCCGCTCGCGCCGATAATCGCGTAGTCTCCGGAAACGGACACGGAACAGCCAAAGTAACTATCAGCCGAAATAGTGTAATCATTCGGCTCAAGGCTTACGGCACCAGACGCCATCCGAAAAGCAGTTAAGATCAGAAACACAACCCCTGTAAAAAAAACTGTCATTTTTGATTTCATCATACCCTCCTTAAGGTTTAAGGTTTAAGTGTTAAGATTTAAGTGTTAAGGTTTTAAGGGTTAAGGGTTAAGGTTTTAAGGGTTAAGGGTTAAGGTTTTAAGGGTTAAGGGTTAAGGCTCTACTACCACAACTTGGAAATTCGTCCCCTCTTAACAATGGAAAAGGGGACGAATTTCCAAGTTGCTATACTACATAGTTTGATCTTAACCCTTAACCCTTTAAACCTTAACCCCTAACCCTTTAAACCTTAACCCCTAACCCTTAAACCCTTAACTCTTAAAAACTTAACCCTTTTTACTATATTCATTACACACCAATTCAGAATATATTACACGGAAATTTTAATCAATATTGTAAAAGTAGGTAAGGTTATAATTTATTCTATAGCAACGAATCGGATGCTGAACTACAGATTTTCAGAAAACTTTCCGCCGGATTGGTAGTTCGCGAACGAAACAAAGACTTCCGAAAGTTTTTAAAACTTCCACAAAAAACTTCCGAAAGTTTTTAAAACTCCAAAAGCTGTGTACAGGACAAAAAATTTCAAAGGCCTGAAAATCAGCACTCTGTCATTCCGGGCGGAAATGACAGGAATCGGCAGGATTCCTGTCATTTCCGACCCGGAATCCACTTTTTGTCCTGTACTCAGATCCAAAAGTTTAAAATACGACTTTTTCTCAAGGGTTATAACTATTATTATCGACATCATAGTATCAGATTTTCAGCAGTCAAAGCAGAAAACAAGCTTTGGAAAACCGGTTTGGAACGGAGCAATCTAATATTGACTAACAATAATCAAAAATAACAGCGTTGAAAAGTCAGATTTATTTGACCCATCTATGACGTCGGCTACAATAAAAAAAATGGATTTGACATACTGTTAATTCCCAATTCCTATTTCCTATTTCCCGACATTCGGACTGACCGGTATGAAAAAACTGAACGCTGTCCTCCCCGGCTCGCTTTCCACCCTGATTTTCCCATTATGCTTGTCAATGATCTTCTTCACAATATGCAGGCCCAGCCCGCTCCCCTCTCCTGCCGGTTTTGTTGTGAAAAAAGGGTCGAAGATTTTCTCTCTGATATCCTCGGGGATGCCTTTCCCGGTGTCAGTAACAGTGACAACCGCATCTCCTTTTTTCTGGCGGACATCAATTTCCAGTTTTCCCTGGTTGTCCATTGCCTGAATGGCATTGTGAATGATATTTGTCCAGACTTGGTTCAGCTCGTCGGGATAGCACGGCACGGGCGGAAATTTCTCATAATTCCGAATGACTTCGATGCCCTGTTTCAACTGGTTGTGATAAAGTGTCAGAACGGTTTCGATGCCCCCGCTCAGTTCCGACAGGATCATTTCCCCGTCCCGGTCAAAGTGTGCATAGCTTTTCAGAGCGAACGTCACTTTTGACGCACGGTCTGTGGCAACGGCAATGTTTCGGGCGTTTTTCATCAGAGAGGAAATATTGTACGCGGTTTCCAGAACAGACCCGCTTTCCGGGTGCCGGAGAAGCGGCAGAAAACTTTCAGTATTGTCATAAATTCCCATATCCGTGAACGTGTCCGCGACAGTGTAGGCATCTTCCACTCCCTGTTCCTCCAATTTTCCTGTCAGAGTTCTTCTCAGTCTGCGCTCTTCTCTGGAAGACAAAACCGCCTCGCTTTCGGACGACTTTTTTATCAGGGCAAAGAAATCTTTCTGCCGGTCCTTGGAAAGAATCTGAAATACGAGGGGAAACTGGTCGAGAATTTTGTGGAGAGAATCTGTGATATTGCCGGCAGATGCCCGGATAGCGCCGATCGGGGTGTTGATTTCATGGGAAACCCCGGCAATCAGATTCCCCAGGGCCGCCAGCTTTTCAGACTGAATCAGCCGTTCCTGAACCGCATGCATCTTTTTTGCGAGTTCCAGTTCCATACTGACCTCCGCGGCTGTTGATATGGCATGGCTTAATCCGTTAATCAGGTCGTTTATTCCGACAACCAGTTCCCGCCATCCGCCTTCAAATGCCTGTGCATTGCCGCGAATATCCAGTTCATCCCGACCGACAGCCTGAATCATTGTCTCTGTCTCGTTCATAATTTCCCTGATCTTCTGTATCATGCGATTCAATGCCTGCATCAGCCGATCATTCTCCGAGCGTTCCCTGACATCGGCAGCAATATTTCCCGCGGCGATATCTTCGGCGATCTGTGTAACAGAATTTGTCGAATCAATCAGTATGTTCAGGTTATTTTCAATCTTTCTGAAATCGCCCCTGGACTGACCTTCGATTCTCTCAGGAATTATCCCTTTGGAGATTTTCTCGATATATTCGGATGTTAACTCAAACGGCGTTATAAAGGCATCGATGACGTTATTCGTCCCCTCGATCAGTTCCCGCCAGCCTCCGCAAAACGATTCGGAATCGCCTCTCTGTTTCAGTTGTCCCTCTCCGATGGCACTGGTCAGCCCCCTCACTTCCCCAAGAACGCGGGCGATGCTCTCCTGCATCTGCCTGAAGGCGTCGGCGAGTTTTCCGATTTCGTCCTGCTGATGCACTTTTACCTCATGGGTAAAGTCGCCCATGGAAATCGCGCTCGCGGTTTCCAGAATCTGACTGACCGGGCGAACGATCATTTTTCTGAGGCCGAATGAAAGCACCAAAAACAGGACGATATCCAGAATGACAACCGTGATCACAATGCCCCGGACCCCCTTTCTGAGTTCCTCCCGTACGAACCGGGGCGTGATATGGATTGTCACATCGCCCAGCCTCACATCTTGCTCAATGATATCCTCGTCATTTGTGATAAAATCGCCTGATATTTCTTTGATTACGGGAATAATCTGCCAACGGTCGCCACGCTGCATTCCCACATATATCCTCTCTTTATGATCCCTTACGATAATGGCGGCGATATTTCGGTCCCTCATTTCGGAACGAATGACTTTTTCCACCCCTGTTTCGTGCATGTCCCACATCGGTAGCGGCAGGTTATCGGCCAGTCGCTCCGTCACCTGATTTGAAAGGTCCGTCAGCCAGGCCGTGCGTTCCGATTTCAGATGACGGTACTGCCAGACGCCGAATCCGGAAAGAATCAGCGTCGTGACGATGATCAGCATAAGTCCAATTTTCAATTGGATTCTCATTCTTCCCATATCCTTATTTTGTCCGAATTTATTTCAGTCTCTTATATGTCATACCCATAAGTGTAAACTTAAAGATTTCCAAATCTCTTTATCTTTATCTTGCTCTTGCTCTTGCTCTTTATCTTTATCCTGATAAAGAGCAAGAGCAAGATTAAGACTAAGTTTACACTTATGATGTCATACCATACGATCTGCATCAGTTGCATGCTGCTGCCCGCTCCTCAGATGAGCGCGAAGACTGACGAACCGCGGGGCGTTCCAAGCCGGACGTCCAAGCCGGACGGGATTTGCAAGCCGGACGGGATTTGCAATCCCGTCCGCCCTGAGTTGCGCGCGGTCAGGTCATCTCAATACCTTACTTTCCAAGCCGGACGGGATTTGCAATCCCGTCCGGCCTGAGTTGCGCGCGGTCATCTCAATACCTTACTTAAAATAATTATTCTGGATTTTCTGAATGATCCCCTCCTTTTTCAACTGACTCAGGGCCTGACTGAATTTTTCTGACAACATCTTGCCTTTCTGACCAACCGCTTTGGAAAAGGCCACATAAGACGGTTTTTCAGAGAGGACATATATCACTTCGAATGTATCACTGAAACCGAGCTTTTTGCTCTTAAACCGGAAAGGCTCCTCAGAAGCAACCGCAACATCCATGCGTTTTAATTCCGGAGATCCTTCAGAAAGTTTTTTTATCTGCATCTCCTCATCTTTGCAATACTCCAGTTTCAGATTTTTCTTATAAGCATCGAATTCCGGCCCATAAGAATAGCCTCTGTTTATTCCCACGATCAGCCCCTTCAGATCATCAAGACGTTCTATTCTGATACCGCTTTTGTTTCGGGCAAAAATGACATTTCTTGTAACCGTCATTGGTTCGGATGGAAAATACAGGAACTCGGTTCTTTCCTGAGTAAGGAACGGGGGAAAGATGGCGTCCGCATCACCGTCTTTCACCATCATCACACACCTTTTCCATGGATACAACTGAAATTCCGCTCTGATACTGATCCGTTTGCAGATTTCCCGTATGATATCCACATAAATTCCCTTCAGTTTCCCGTCTTCTTTGTAAACTTTCGGAGGCAGATCTTCCAGCGAAACAAAGACAGCCTTTTCAGCAAAGACTCTGACAGGCGAAAGAAAAACAGCCACAGCCAGAAGAACAGTTACAATTTCCTTTAAATTCCGTCTTTTCATACCAAACTCCTTTCTTGTTTCCTGGTTATTAATTCTCAATTTCCTTCATACATGAACTTGAATCTTCCCTTACCTGAAAAAATTCTGATTATAACGCCTTTTGGGAACTCCGTTTTCAGAGGCTCCAACCCGGGCAGAAATGATAAAAATCGGCAGGATTTTTATTATTTCCGACCCGGAATCCACCCCGCTTCCCAAAAGGCGGAAAAATATTGTCCCTCCTTCTTTATTGTCAGTCATAAGTTTTCTGAGTGTCTGAGACAGCCTGAGAACCGCCTCGGTCACCGAGCGCGTATCCACAAGGCTTCAAATTATTGGCTGTAAATCTGTGATTACAACATCAGGACCTGTCATTCCGGTTAAAATCTGATTCCCTGATAAAAAACGTCAGGAACAGGCCCTGATAAAAAACGTCAGGGACAGGCCCTGATAAAAAACGTCAGGAACAGGCCCTGATAAAAACGTCAGGAGACTGCGCATTTACAAATTGGGGACATCGCTTATTCCCATGAGGGACGCAGATGAACGCGGACACACGCAGATTTTTTTTATTGTCAGCGTGTTTCCGCGTTCATCAGCGTCCTGATCAGGGGGAATTTGAACATCCCCCAAGTCGTGAATACGCCCTTAGGACAGCCCTGATAAAAAACGTCAGGGAGAGCTTTGGCCGGAATGGCAGGCTCGGTGTTCCCAGTTTCGGATTCGGACAGATTTTCATCATTATTTTTATTACAATCATCTGGCAAAGAGTATGTTATAAATGTAAGCGAACGGGCGGAGCTTTACAAATCATCAAAATAATATTCTGTCTATCATAGCTTTGAAGGGAATGCAAGTAAAAAATAAGATCATCCGAATTTTTTTGGCTGACTTCCGTCAGCAAACGGCCGGATTTTAAAACAGACAGAAAGGAACTTTCTGTCCACTTAATTGAAGTTTGGCAGTTCACGCGTGTACAACTTTTTTGGCATCCTTCATTTATGGGTTTAAGTTCGTAGTTCCGCCTTTAGGCGGTGCCACTTTTTTAAGTACAAACTTTGAACTCAGCAACTTGGCAATTGTGATCTGATAAAATTCCCATTTCAAACTCTTGCTCTCAATTCGGATGCACGCGGGCAGAATTAAGAGCAAGATTAAATGGGCAACACCCGAACAGATTGACCGGTGAACAATGTCATTGAAACTAATGGATATTCCGGGCAGGAATCGTATGGCTATCGGTGTGCTGTATGACAAAGGATCTGTGGATGCATCCCTTTTCTTAGAGGGTGTTTGAAAACACCCTTTGGCCTTGATTCCGCCCGTATCCGTGCCCGATTTTCGGGCAGGGATGCGCGTGTGGGCTAGTTTTCAAACACCTTATAGGGGTTCCCATTACACGGCCGTAGAAACTTGATCCGTCGGGAATCCCAGGATGCCATTGTCCAAGTCGGCAACCTGATTATAACGGATTTAGGGGATGCCTGTGAACATGCCAGTGAACGTGAACTTAAACTTGAACGGTTCAGGTGTAAGTTCGGGTTCAGGTTCAAGTATAAGTCCAAGTTCAAGTTCAAGGCTCCCTAAATCCGTTATAATCAGTCGGCAGCGTCTCTGTCGGAAACGGTTATATGACCCTGATTGCAGATCCCTGCGCGATTGAAAGCGAAACTCAGGGATCTGACCATCGTCGAATATATGAAACAGGCCGGCGCGCATTTTTTCCGGGGTGGCGCGTTCAAGCCACGGACATTCCCCTATTCCTTTCAGGGATTTGGCAAGGCTGGCCTGGAAATCCTGGCCAAAGTCCGGGAGACTACTACAACAACACGCAAATTCGTCACCCCCTTTTCCATTATAAAAGAGGGGGACGAATCTACGAGTTAGGGTACTACTACAACAAATCATAAATTCGTCCCCCTCTCTTATATAATAGATAAAAGGGGGGGACGAATTTACGAGTTGCTGGAAGAATACGCTGACATTATTCAGATCGGTACACGGAACATGCAGAATTTCAGTCTCCTGTGCAGGCAGGCTGAAAAACCGATATGTCTGAAACGCGGCATGGCTGCCATAGATGAATGGCTCATGGCCGCGGAGTATATTTTTATCCTGTAGTACAACAAATCATAAATTCGTCCCCCTCTCTTATATAATAGATAAAAGGGGGGACGAATTTACGAGTTGCTGTAGTAGTCAGCCTATTTATTTATTTACTGTTATTCGCCAAATATCCCAGTTCCCGCAAATATCTTTCATACAATGCCTCATACTTGCCGTTCTTCTTAATCTCCCTCAATGCCCGGTTAAAATCGTCACACACCCTCTTATCCTTGAAACCCATCTGAGTGTATATGTCAGGAAAGATACGGTGAAACTCAAACTGGTCCGGTTTGTATTTTCCGCCAGACCAGACCCTGAGGCTGTGTAAAAAGACGTATATGTCTCCGACACTGACGTCATACCTTCCCATCGCGACCATTTTGGCCTGTGTCATCGGTTCCGGCACCTCCATGTATCTGGAACAGGTTTCCGCTGTCTCCACGAATTCCCGGCCCAGGACAATTTTTGCTCCCTGATAGGTGATCAGGGATTTGCCCTTCAGATCAGAGACCTGTCTGATGACGAGATTCCTGCTTTTCAATGTGACCGCGACATCTGTGAACCGGAAAAGCGGTTCTGACACATATCCTTTCAGATCGGAACCGAAAACATTGGCCGCCGCATCAATTCTCCCGCTGTTCAGCTCTTTGATCAGCCTTTTCACGGACCTCCCGTGCCGGAACTTCAACTGATACTGAGGCAGAAGCGCGAAAGTCTCTTTTACCAGATCTGTGAAAAGCCCGGTGTTACCCTCCTTTACAAAATGAGGCTCAAAATTCCCCAGCCCTATCACCAGTTCCTCAGCCGAAGCCGCGGGGGTGAGGGAAATCAGGATAAACGCAAAGACTGTTGCCATTTTTAAAGTTTTGTACATTTTCATTTTCATCCTCCCATGTAACTCATCATAACTTGTTGTTTTTTATTATTATAACGGATTTATGGACCCGTGAACTTGAACTTAAACTTGAACTTGTCCGGTCAGGATGATGATGGGGGTTCCGGTCTCTGCAATCTGATCCAGCAGTCTGAGACACGCCCGCGTGTCAAGCTCTCCTGTATAAGGGCCGAGAGTCGCGGACGCACGGCAGTGCATACAGGAAAGATTGCAGTTTCGGGTGATCTCCCAAGCAATTAGACGGATCGCCGATTCTTTTTTCTCTGTGTGTGGGTTCGGTTTCATTGGTTCTCCTATATGGAAGAATACGCTGACATCATTCAGATCGGTACACGGAACATGCAGAATTTCAGTCTCCTGTGCAGGCAGGCTGAAAAACCGATATGTCTGAAACGCGGCATGGCTGCCACAGATGAATGGCTCATGGCCGCGGAGTATATTCTTATCCTGTAGTCAGCCTATTTATTTACTGTTATCCACCAAATATCCCAGTTCCCGCAAATATCTTTCATACAATGCCTCATACTTGCCGTTCTTCTTAATCTCCCTCAATGCCCGGTTAAAATCGTCACACACCCTCTTATCCTTGAAACCCATCCGAGTGTATATGTCAGGAAAGATACGGTGAAACTCAAACTGGTCCGGTTTGTATTTTCCGCCGGACCAGACCCTGAGGCTGTGTAAAAAGACGTATATGTCTCCGACACTGACCCCATACCTTCCCCTCGCGACCATTTTGGCCTGTGTTATTCCTTCCGGCACCTCCATGTATGAGGAACAGGTTTCCGCTGTCTCCACGAATTCCCGGCCCAGGACAATTTTTGCTCCCTGATAGGTGATCAGGGATTTGCCCTTCAGATCAGAGACCTGTCTGATGACGAGATTCCTGCTTTTCAATGTGACCGCAACATCTGTGAACCGGAAAAGCGGTTCTGACACATATCCTTTCACATCGGGACCGAAAACATTGGCCCCCGCATCAATTCTCCCGCTGTTCAGCTCTTTGACAACCCTTCTCACGGACATCCTGTGCCGGAACTTCAACTGATACTGAGGCAGAAGCGCGAAAGTCTCTTTTACCAGATCTGTGAAAAGCCCGGTGTTACCCTCCTTTACAAAATGAGGCTCAAAATTCCCCAGCCCTATCACCAGTTCCTCAGCCGAAGCCGCGGGGGTGAGGGAAATCAGGATAAACGCAAAGACTGTCGCCATTTTTAAAGTTTTGTACATTTTCATTTTCATCCTCCCATGTAACTCATCATAAATTACTGATTTCTATTATTATAACGGATTTAAGAGCCCGTGAACTTGAACTTACACTTGAACATGAACATGAACATGAACTTATATTTGAACTTGCCCGCAAATGAATGTTCCTGATTCTGACGGATTTTGTGGTCCGAATCTGTTTTTTAACGCGGAGGACGCAGAGACCCAAACTGACAGCGCGACTGGAAGAAGAACGAGTGTCCGAATCTGTTTTTTAACGCAGAGGACGCAGAGACCGCGGAGGCCCGCGGAGTCTCATCGAATCTCTGCGGTCCTCTGCGTTCTCTGCGTTCTCTGCGTTTTCTTAACCACCTGAAATGATACGGAACCACAAAAAGCGTTAGAATCAGGAATGTTCAGGTTCAGGTTCACGGTGGTACCCGAAAAGCGTTATAAGTACCTGGCCATAAGTTTTTTGGCATTTCATATCTCACACAAAGGCACAAAGGCACAAAGGCACAAAGAAAGGCACAAAGGTGAGAACAAAAGAATTTATGGCCAGGTACTTAATCAGGATTTTTTTTATGCTCATGCCCGGTCGGGCGGTTCGGATTTGTCAATCCGAACCGGGCAGATCAGGGAACGCTCCATCCTTACCTGGGCTGAAAACTGCAAAGCGGCTCTTCAGCCAAGTAATCGCCAGTCGCCTCATAAGCCCTTGCCCTGCACCCGCCGCAGACTTTTCTGTACTCACACCTGCCGCACTTTCCCTTCAGGTTGTCAAAATTGCGCAGGGAGAGGAACTCGTCTGAATGATTCCAGATATCAGCAAAAGAGCTTTTCGTAATATCACCGCAGTTGAGATTGAGAAACCCGCAGGGCTGGACAACGCCTTTGTGGGAAACAAAACAGAAGCCCGTGCCCCCGAGGCACCCCCTTGTGACAGCATCCAAGCCATGCGTTTTGAAGGTGACAGATTTTCCCTCCGCTTTGGCCCTCTGCCGGAGAATGCGGTAATAATGGGGCGCGCATGTGGCTTTTAACTGCAAAGGGGTCTTTTCCCGCTGGTCATAGAACCAGTCCAGGGTCTCCTCATATTCCTCCGCGGTGATTTCCTGATCCAGGATATATTTGCCGCGGCCCGTGGGGACCAGGAGAAAAATGTGATGCGCGACCGCGCCGAGTTCCACGGCAAGCCTCTGAATTTCGGGGATCTGCTCAAGATTCGCCTTTGTAATCGTGGTGTTGATCTGAAATTCGATGCCGGCCGCCTTCGCGTATCCGATGCCGCGGAGCGCGCCGTCATAAGCGCCGTCAACGCCTCTGAAGCGGTCATGGCTCTCCTTTGCCGCGCCGTCCAGACTGATGCTGATCCGTTTGATGCCGGCGTCCGCCATTTGTCCGGCGGATGTCTCCGTGATCAGGGTCCCGTTGGGTGCCATCACCATGCGAAGCCCTTTGTTCGTGCCGTACTCCGCGATCTCGAATATATCGGATCGGAGCAGCGGCTCCCCGCCGGTCAGGATGATGATGGGGGTTCCGGTCTCTGCAATCTGATCCAGCAGTCTGAGACACGCCCGCGTGTCAAGCTCTCCGGTATAAGGGCCGAGAGTCGCGGACGCACGGCAGTGCATACAGGAAAGATTGCAGTTTCGGGTGATCTCCCAGGCAACCAGACGGATCGCCGATTCTTTTTTCTCTGTGTGTGGGTTCGGTTTCATTGGTTCTCCTATATGAGTGCGTTATAAACATAACATAAACGACCTGTTGCTGAGTGCGTTCTGTACGGGACTCAGTCCTTGTACTCCATTTCATCATCCAATGTCAACACCTCCTTTCTTCCCACTCTGCTTCCTCACTCGTTCGATAATCATCTGTTTCAGCACTTTTAATATTCGGAAAATATCAAAAACATCTTCCCGTGTCGCCAGGTATCCCCGTTCCTGTTCTGAAATTTCACTCTGCCCGTCTAACCATGTCTGCAAAACGGGCATCTGATTCAGAGGTAACGGTTTCAGGCCGAACGTCTCGTCCAACTGATCCAACGTACACTCCTTGAATGTCAGCATCGTTTTGTCTCCTCTTCAATTACTTTCTGCAAGTCTTTTATACAGCATATCCGCCAGCTTCTCCGCTGTCTCCGCGGATTCCGCCTCATGGACGCCTGCAAAGAAAGACCCGCAGGTGAAAATCAGGTCGTACGCGTCCATGATGCTCACCATTTCGGCGTTTCTGATCCGCGCTTCTGTTTCCACATCCGTGCCGCCGAAATCCGTCAGAAACTTATGGTATCCCAAAGCCAGCTCCTCCGCTTCCGAAGGGGTCTTCCGGCGGGAAAAAAAGGCTGTTGCCTGCTTATTCTCCAACTGATACGTTGCCGTGAACACCTGATCAAGCGCGCCGTAACCGAAGACATTCGCGGAAAGCAGTGAAATGCTGTTCTCTTCCAGGCCGGACTTGGGAAAAAGCATCTGTTCGGAGACCGATATTTCCTTGTCAGTCCCTTCCGGCCGGTTGTCACGGATAAAATTTCCCGCCATGGACTGCATTGCTTCAGAGATTCTCTCCGAGGCAGCGGATGCGATCATTTCCAGATAATAAGAGCCATAAGCCAGGAAAAGAGCGTTTTCCGTGCGATAGGAAAACTGTGACAACTCAAGCGGTTCAGCGTCGTCCCGCCGCTGGGAACTGAAAACGGAAAAGGCGTTTGAAGCATTCCCCATATCATAGATGAACACCTCTGTCCATAAATCCGAACTACCGGCTTCTTTAAATCGCTGGCATTGAAGGCCTAAAAAACCGGATGAGAGGTATAACTCCGCTTTCCCGTCGATTTTTTCCGAAAGATCATCCGGGCCGAATGCCTCGGGAGGCGTCATGGAAACCCAGTTTTCAGGAAGGGAGACCATAAGCTCCGCGGGCTGACTCGGAGGAGCAATTCCCCCGGAGCTGTTCTCCGTGTGAAAAGCTGAGGGAACCAGAACAGCCGGATTATAACGAAACTGGGCAAGGAAAATGCCTGCGGCGACCACTGCCAGAAGTGCCAGGATGGCCAGACTCAGGAGAGTCTCTCCTTTTTTCTGTTTTTCTTTTTTTTGCATTCACTCTCCGAATTTAGAAGATGGGTCAGAAAATTCTGTGTACAGGACAAAAAGCTTCGGATGCCTGGAAACTGGCACGCTGTCATTCCGGGCGACCAGTACGTTTAAGCCGCATAGGGCTGTATGAGTTGTATCCGCTCAAGTTCGTCTTTATATTCTTCCTGAGTTTTCCACAGATCATAACGATGCTGGGCATTCAGCCAGAACCCGGCGCTGTTTCCGAACACGCGGGACAGACGCAGCGCCATAAGCGGTGTGAGTGAGCTGTGTTCACACAGAATTTCGCTGACTGTCTGATCGGATACTTTCAGCTTTTCAGCGAGAGTCTTTGCCGACAAATCGTATTCGGGCAAAAAATCTTCCCGAAGCATTTCTCCGGGATGGCAGGGCTGGACCTGCCGATTTCCGTCATTTCTGATACTCATAAACTTATCCTTTAATGATAATCGGTTAATTCAACGTCATACGCGTCTCCTTCTCTAAATCGGAAGCAGATACGCCATTGATCATTGACAGAAATTGAATACTGACCTTTCCGATCTCCTTTTAACGCATGAAGGCGGTTACTCGGCGGAACGCTGAGATCATCAAGGGAAGTCGCAATGTCAATGTATTCCAGTTTACATATGGCCCTTCTCAGCAACTCGGGGGAAAGCTTTTTTGATTTTCCGGTTATGAAAAGCCTGTATGTGTGTTTGTTTTTTGAATGTCCTGATCAAGATAAATCCCCTTCTTATAAGCCATCCTTGTAGTCAGCCCATATTCTTTTTATATCTTGATTCGTGTGCTGTAAGCCTCATCATGCGGCCCCATGAGGACGAATTTGACAGTTTCATCAGCATTTTCGGAACAGTCCGAGCAGGCGACAAATTCCGCATCTCCTTTTTTCCGACACGAAGTACAATACAGATAGATGATAATGAAATTGCCTCTGACAGGACAGGAGTAAAAACCTCGCAGGCTGCCCCTCAGCGGTTCGCCCAGTTCAACAGGAAATTCCGTAATCTGCCGGACTTTCGCTTCGATATGCTTCCTGATACCCGTGTGCTTTTTTACGGCTTTCAGAAATGCCTTTTCAAACTTTGCCTCAGTCACCGAAAACCTCCTCAAAAGTGTGCCATTCCGCTGTTCCGTCCCGGAGCCGGGTCTGCGCTTCGATGACGGCTTTGTGAAAGTCGGGATTGGAAAAAATGATTTCCGCGCCGTCTTCCTGTGCGCGCTGTCTGAGTGAAAGCAGAAACTGCGTGATAACATCGGACACGGTTATCCGGTTTTCCCGGGCGTATATTTCTATAAAATTCACAAGGTCATAATCAATGCTGATATTCAGACTTCTTTTTGGCATATTGTTTTCTCCTATAAATTTGGGGTCAGGCTGTTTTCAGAGCATCCCTGGTGCCCATCTACACGGATTATGTGTGAGAAAGGATTTCAGGCCCGTAATCCTTGCTTATCCACAATCCGTGTAGATAAGAAAGGATTATACCCAACCAACGTCAGCCGAGGACCCGTAATCTTTTCTTAACCACAATCCGTGTAGATGGCGTTCCCGTAATCCTTTCTTAACCACAATCCGTGTAGATGCACCGTTCTCCAGGCTTGGCTGATACAACGGTTTCAATTTTGGACAATTCATCTTTCATCCGCTGTTCGGTATGCCACAGATCATATTCCTGCTGCATACGCAGCCAGAACCACGGCCCGTTGCCGGCAAATTTGCCGATCCGGATCGCCATCTCTGTTGTAACCGGATGGGTGCAGGCCAATACGCAACGCAGTTGCTGCCCGGAAATGCCGAGGCATTTCGTTGCCTCGTCCACTGCCGCGGTCCCCAGACGGTGAAAAAGTGGCCGCCCTTATCGGGATTGCCGATCATCTGACTGAAACAGCCTTCTGTGAGTTCTGTCCGGGGAACGCAGAAATGCTCCTCGCAGTCCACAGGGCCGTAAGAATGAAATTGTCTCATGGTTTTGCTCCTTTTTGCGGAATCATGTTATGCCCATCCCGGTCTCACACCCATCCGATGGCCACCACCGTGACCCGAATTCCTTCAACTGTATGCGTCCGGGAGAGTTCGTTCAGGATGTTTTCGTCTTCCACCGGCACAAAAACGGCCAGGGTGACGGACGACAGTTTCAGTTTACGGGCGTATCCGGCCGCCTCCTCTTTTGCCTTTTCCAGTTTGGAACGGCTCGTGAAGCTCTTGATCTCGATAATCCCCTCCCCCTCTCCGCATTTCAGACGGAGATCCACCCGGCCGTTGCCTGTGGGAAATTCGGGGCTGATGACGCAGATATCCCCCACGGCATTCCGCAGCCAGAAATAGAGATGAAAATGCCCCGCATATTCCGTGTAATGCAGATCGGACCGCCGGGGCTGATCCTTCCAGGGATTGACACCTCTGGCTTTCAGCCTTTTCAGATAGTTTTTGTAGCGTTCCAGCAGGGCGGGGATATCCGGTTCGGGACTGCCGAACACATCGGAGAGCGTGTCCAGAGGTTCCAGGGCCAGTATCGGCAGGCGGTCCCCGGTCAGGTCCGTTGTGAAGGCCTCGTACAGGCAGGTCTGGACAAAGGGTGATGAGAAGCGGCAGATGTATGCCCTGCCGCCGGGGGAATCCCCGGA
>JAUCGI010000056.1 GCA_030378035.1 Desulfobacterales bacterium HSG2 | reverse complement strand
TATACAACACTGCAAAAATGTTTTACAGTTTCAGTAATTCTGAAAGGAGACTCAGATTGTGAGCAGGATTTCCAAATATCGTAAAAGCCGGGACAACTGGAAAAAAAAGGCAACGGACCGCGGGGATGAGGCCCGCCACCTTCGCAGAGAAAACGCCCGTCTCAGAAAAGACCGTGACAAATACAGGGCCGAGGCAGGGGAGGCCCGTGGGAAATGCGGTGAGCTGGCATCCGCGACTCGGAATCCGGCTGTGTGCGACAAACTGACTCTCGTGCATGTTGCCCTCCTGCCTTTCTGCGTTGCCCGTATCGGCTTCCGAGCCGTTTCCAGGGTCCTCGGCGTTGTTGGCGGCTGTCTCGGCCTGAAAAAAATCCCGTGCCCCCCGGACCGTCATCAACTGGGTGGAAAGATTGTCCGTCTCCCGCATCCGAAATGCCGGCCGTCTTCTCAGCACCTCGTGTTCCGCCGGCTTTGTTTTCATTATGGACACCGGCATCGGGCTGGGGGCGGGCAGAATACTTGCCGTGCTGGCCGTCAGGATCGATCATTATGCCGTTCACGGGAGCGCGCCCACCCTGAAGGATGTCCGCTGCATCGCGGTCGGGGTGTCCGTGTCACGGACAGGAGAGGCCGTGGCCGAATTTTTGTCCGAGGCAATCAGAGCTGTGGGACGTCCTCTCGCTTTTCTGAAGGACGGCGGAACGGATCTCGCCAAAGCCGCCAGGATCCTCGGAGAACAGGGACCGGGCATCCCCTGCGTTGACGACGTGTCTCATGTGATTGCCAATCTTCTGAAACGTGAATACGGCAGTCACCCAATGCCTGACACATTCCTTTCCGTGTGCGGCAGGGCGTCGAAAAGGCTCAGGCAGACCATCCTCGCCTGCCTGGCACCGCCGAGGGTGTCATCGAAAGCCCGGTTCATGAACCTTCACCGTCTTGTCAGATGGGCCGAGAAAGTGCTCAGACACTCTCCGAAGGGTCGCAGCGCCGGAGGCTCGGTCATGGCGAAGCTGCGGGAGAGTCTGAACGGTCTTCCCGCCTGCAAACCCTTTATTAAAAGGTTTCTGCGCGATGCCTCCGCGCTCATGGAATTTCAGAACATTCTGAAAAACAGGGGGCTTTGCAGGGAGACCGCCACGGAATGCGGGGCAGTGACGGAGCCCATTCCCCCGTCCTCTCCGGTGCGCATCGGCATACTCGACTGGCTGGACAGGCAGCTTGCAGTCGCGGAAGAGATCGGACTGGCCGGTCTGAGGCTGCCGATCACCTCAGACTCGATAGAATCCCTGTTCGGCGCCGCAAAGGTCCACGGATCAGGCGTGGTAAAAGATGCCAACCGCATTGCTGTCCGAATACCTGCGTTATGCGCCCGGATAACAGAGGAGGATGCGCGGAATGTTCTGAACGTGAGTGTCAGAGAACAAAGACAGGTCATGCAAAATCTGCCCTCGCTGGTCAGGCAGCGGCGTCAGATCCTGCCAAACCCCGGCAGCCTTGAAACCGTTTTGTCGGACAGCGCGGACTGTGACCCGGGGATGATCCCGGAGGCCGAAAACCGATCAAAAAATGAGATAAGTCAAATCATATCAGACAGTTCTGAAAACATGGGCAGGCCCGAAATCGGGCAGGCAGTCAAACCGAATTCCGCCTCCCGCAGCCATCGGTGTCAGATTCTGCCAACCCTCGGCAGCCCTGAAACCGTTTTGTCGGACAGTGCGGACTGTGACCTGAGGATGATCCCGGAAGCCGAAAACCGATCAAAAAATGAGATAAGTCAAATCATATCAGACAGTTCTGAAAACATAGGCAGGCCCGAAATCGGGCAGGTAATTAAGCCGAATTCTGCTTCTTGCAGCCATCGGCCGGGCTTTGTAGCGACCGGATGACAGCAACACCAAGATATGCCGGGGCCAAAAACCGGGGATAGCTTAATTAAGGTTTTAGACAGCCTACTCTACGACCTCTGCATTGTCAACGCGCTCTACCTCTACTACATGGCCGACGCGGGGATGGAAAATATCAATGAGATCGCCGCGTTGACCTTCGACTGGGGGGCTGAGGATATCCTCAAAACGGCGAACAATATGCGCGGCAGAATCGCGGATGCGAAGGACGGGTCCGAACTGGGCCGACTTCTCGACCAAGGCTTGAAACAGATCGATTTCCGCACAGGCATCCGCGAGCAGGGAGTGATGAGCATTGTCCGGCTTATCGAAAACGAGCGGAAAAAGGACGCAGAGGCCATACTTGATGCCTATCGCAGGGATCTCGCTGAACTTGGCAGGATTACTGGGAGGCAGTTTGAAAAAGCGGTCAAAACCGATGCGCAGCGCCGGGGGATCCGGATAGAGAGATACCGCCGTACAAAGGATATCTGGGAGGCGGCTGCCGCGGAAATCTATCCGAAAGCACTTAAATTCGGTACGCTTACTCTGGACAGCATCGACCCCGCCGAGTGGACACCGATCACGTCTTCTCCTCGCTGGTGGGGGGCCCGTAACTGGCCGGCGGCCGTATATTGGTGGTGCGACGGCATGAGAAGCCTTCTTGATATCCGCGATATGGTCGAGCTCGAAGCGGGCTGTCAGATGAAGGATTTCGACCTTGTTGCCTATTTTAACCTGCTTGAAAAGCACGGACTGGCAGAGTTTGCCGATAAGTGATCAAATACTACAAGGAGCTTTCATAACCCGTCACTGCACACGGACTCGCCGGTGAGCTTTTTGTTAGCGTGCATTACAAAAATGTCCCGCTTTAAGTTGGTAGCCCCGCCTAACCAAACAGTCAGGTTCAGTTTAATGAAAAAACGCATTTGCACAGCCATATTGACTATGGGATTCAGCGGACTGGTTGCTGAGATCCTCCTTTTAAGGGAATTTCTGATTGTTTTTTCAGGCAACGAGCTTTGCATCGGCATTATTCTGGCCAACTGGCTTATTCTTGAGGCTTTCGGATGTTTTTTTCTTGGCAGGAAAGCCGAGAAATCCGAAAACAGGCTTGAAACATTCACAGTTATCACGATTCTTTTTTCTTTATCCTTGCTCATGGCAATTTTTCTGACACGCATCCTGAAAGGAGCAATCGGCATTTCCATTGGTGAAAGTATCGGATTTTTGCCAATGTTTTATTCCTCTCTTCTCATACTTTCACCGGTAAGCATACTTCACGGCGCATTGTTTCCTCTCAGTTGCCGGATTTATTCCATGTATTCCGGCCGGGATGCATCTTCTGTCGGCAGGGTTTATGTTTATGAGACAGTGGGCACAATTATCGGCGGAATCGTCTGCACCCATCTTTTCATTCCCCGTCTCAACACATTTCAGGCATCCTCGGGGCTTGCCATGCTGAACTTTGTCGTATGCCTTGTCTTACTCGCCCCTTGCCGGAAAACCGGACGGTTTCAAAAAACAGTTCCGGTTATCCTGAGTCTCCTGGTCCTTTTTTCCGGTTATCTGATTTTTGCCAGTCTGGCGGACAAACTGCATCATTATTCAATCACAGCGCAATGGAAAAACCAGAATGTCGTTCATTACCAGAACTCCCAGTACGGCAATATCTGCATTATGGAAAACCAGGGACAATACATTTTCTTTCAGGACGGCATTCCGAATATCATAACGCCTGTTCCGGATATGCCATCTGTTGAGGAATTTGTTCATCTTCCGCTTCTTGCCCATCCTCATCCCGCAAAACTCCTTATCCTGAGCGGGGGGGCGGGCGGTGTGATACATGAGGCATTAAAACATTCATCAGTGGAGACAATCGAATATGCGGAACTTGACCCGCTGCTCCTTGATCTGTTAAGAAAATTCCCCACACCGCTGACTGAATCCGAACTGAATGACAGAAGAGTGAGGATAAGACATATTGACGGCTGTCTGTTGCTTAAAACAACACGGAACACATACGACCTGATTTTAATAGGGATTCCGGAGCCGTCCAACTTGCAGACAAACAGATTCTTTACAAAAGAGTTCTTTTCCCTTGCAAAAACAAGACTGAACAAAGGGGGCATACTTGTTATCGGGCTGCCCGGTTCTCTGACATACCTGAATGAAGAATTGAAAAACCTGAACAGTTGCATCTTTAACACTCTGAAGAGTGTCTTTTCTCACATCAGAGTGATTCCCGGTGATGGCAGGAATCTTTTCCTCTCATCAGATTCCCGGGACATTTCAGCGATTGACAGGATGCGGATCACAGAAAGACTGACCCGGCGGAACATCAGGGCGGATGTGATTGTTCCCTGGCATATTGAGAAGAAGCTGCATCACGGATGGCAGGACTGGTTCTCCCGTTTTCTTGAAGGGGCCAGTCAGAAAATCAATTCTGATTTCAGCCCCGTGGGGCTGTTTTACAGCATCTCTCATTGGAATGCCCTGTTTGCTCCCTCACTTTGCCGGCTTTTCAGACAATTTGAGAGGATAAGCCTAGGGGGTGTTGTTCTGTTCTTTGTCATTGTTCTTGTTCTTTATTTCTTCTTTTTTCGATCAGAACGCATGCGACTCTTCCGGGCAGGCATCCCCTTATCCGTTATCACAACAGGTTTTGCCGGAATGATATTTGATCTCATGCTGATTTTCACATTTCAGTCCGTTTACGGATATGTGTTTTCATGGATCGGGCTTCTTGTGGCAGCTTTCATGGCAGGGGCGGCTTGCGGAGCAATGCTCATAACACTAATTCTGGAACGGATAAAAGATTGTTTTAAACTGTTCATAAAAATTGACTTGGCAATAATCTGTTTTGCTGTCGGATGGCCTTTTATGTTTCTCGCTCTCCAGGCATATCCGGGCGGTCCGGGCGCATTCTTTTTTTTCAGGATGATTATTTTGGTCATTTCATTTGTCTGCGGACTTTTAACCGGTTCCCAGTTTCCTCTGGCAAACAAGATATGTCTGGGGAATGGCACAGGTTTAAGCAGGACAGCCGGGTTACTTTATGCCTCCGACCTGCTGGGCGGATGGTTCGGAGGAATTGCGGGCGCTGTTGTGCTTTTGCCTGTTCTCGGTCTTACCGGTACCGGCATTACAGTGGGGCTGCTTAAACTGACAAGCTTCATTGTCATAACTACCCAGCCCGGTCGGCATCCGTGAGGGTATGTCCCATCTTCATAAGTGTAAACTTAAGGATTTCCAAAATTCTTAATCTTAATCTTAATCTTAATCTTTATCTAACAGGTTAAGAGCAAGATCAAGATCAAGATCAAGATCAAGTCCTAAGTTTACTGCGGTTCGGTATTCGGTCCGCCTCTGCGGAGCCGGAATGCCGCAGTAATCGGAATGCTGGCTCGGTAAAAGGTGGGACACACCCATCTGTGAGGAGGTAAAACATGAAAGATTTTTTTCTCAAAACATGCACACGAAGAAATTTTCTGGAAAACTCGGCCAAACTCTGTTTCAAAGCAGGGCTGTCCTCAATCTTCTTTGATTGTCATAAGACAGAAGCTTTCGGCAACACAGCAACGGCAGTGGCTAAAAAAACCGGTCATACAGGTGCCGGTTTTGAACCGGGTTATCTGAAACTTCACAAAACAGGTGAACTCAAAAAGCGGGCAGAAAAACTCCGGGCCATCATGGAATCATGCCGGCTCTGTCCGAGAAGATGCGGTGTCAATCGTCTTAAAGGAATGAGAGGGTTCTGCGGCGCTCCCGGCGACACACTTGTTGTCTCAGCGTCTCATCCGCATTTTGGCGAGGAAAGACCGCTCGTTGGAAATGGCGGCTCAGGGACAATCTTTTTAGCCCATTGCAATTTGCGATGTGTGTTTTGTCAGAACTGGGAAATAAGCCAGCTTGGCAGAGGCTCTGAAAGAAACACTGATGAGCTGGCCGGGATGATGCTTCGGCTACAGGAGATCGGTTGTCACAATCTGAATTTTGTGACCCCGACGCATTATTCCGCACCCATCCTCAAATCGCTTGACAAAGCTGCAAAGACGGGGCTGCGGCTGCCGGTTGTATATAACACCTCCGGCTGGGAGCGTCCCGATATACTCAGGGTTCTTGACGGAATAGTTGATATTTACCTGCCTGATTTCAAATACTGGGACAGTGGCATGTCAGCAAAATATTCATCCGGTGCGGAGAGTTATCCTGAAATGACAAGGGAGGCAATCCTTGAGATGCACCGTCAGGTTGGTGTGGCAAAACCTGCGAAAGACGGCATTATGCAAAGAGGGCTGATGATTCGGCATCTGGTTATGCCGAATAATACGGGCGGTTCGGAAAAAATTATGGAGTGGATAGCAGAAAATTTGCCAAAGGATACTTATGTCAATATTATGGCACAGTACAATCCGGTCTATAAAGCGTATGATTATCCTGACATATCAAGGAGAATAACTCGCGAAGAATATAAAAAGGTTGTAAACAGGGCAAAAGAAACGGGGCTTACAAATCTTGATATTCAGGGATACTGGTGGATGTAAATGTAAAGGTAATGCCTTTTGTCGGGATATTCCATATCTGATTTGCACATTTCCGGTTCTGACGGATTTTGTGCTTTGGCAAAACGCCCACAGTACAACTTTGGCGCTGACGAACATTTTACCATGAATACATGGTGCCATGGGAAAAAGACAGAACTGAAAATCTATGAAACCGGAGGGATCCATGGCAAAAACTGAGGATTTGCCTGCTGGATGCCGATTATCTGAAACTTATCATATAAGTATCTGGCAGAAAGTTTTTCAGTATTTTTTTTTCACACTGAGTGCATATTATTATTTTTAATGTTGTTGAAAGCTTGTCATTACTTGATTCTCTGTGTTCGGATTTTTGATGATTGCATGTCCGGAAAAGAAAAGTCATATTTTTAAACATCTAAATTTTACAAGTCGGCACCCAAAAAGCAAGTTCTTATCTGAATTGTTTTATGCATCTGGCAACCGACTGTAACCGCAAGGGAGGAGCCTCTTGAACCCTGGTGATGAAGTCCTAAACAAGAAGTACACTCTGTACGAGAATCTACCTACGGGTGGCGCGGCTTACGAACGGTGGGAGGCCTTTGATGAGTTCGGCGGCCCCGTTCTGGTCAAGGCGTGGCCATTCGGTCAGGAAAAGGCGTCCCAAGCATCGGGCAATCCTATCCAATTATGCAAAACGGGCAAAGCAGCGATTGATTGTGGCGGGGAGAGTGGAATTCCAAGTCCGAGCATGTGGTTGAAACCCTACAGAACGCGGCGAAGAATTTGTGCCCCCGTGTTGAGCTGCACTATCACCAGGCGGATGCTGATCAGCCAATGGGTGACGGGAAAAAAGAGCAACAGGGTTTCACAGAACAAGAGCGGAAAACCTTGGAAAGCTTGGGGGGTAAAACTATATGACCAGAGGTGGTTACCCAGTTTTGCAGTCCAAGATAGCTCCCATGCGATGATTGTCGGATTCAACTGGCTGTCATCCTGTCCCACCCAAAAATCCTCTTCACTGACCACCGAGATCGGTATTGAAATCCAGGGAGGGGATTTGGTTCCCCGCTTATTGGCTGGTATGGAAATACCGGAAGAACGAGAGGCATCACCCAAACTCCCATGCGCTTATGTTAGTTCCTTTTTCATAAAAGGATTGCGCAGTGTGAATGAGGTAAATTGGGGGTTGGGAGATACCGATGATGCCCCGGGCTGGCATGTGCTGATTGGGGATAACGGATCAGGAAAATCAACTCTTTTGCGCGCCTTGGCCTTGGCGCTGATGGGCAAACGACATTCGCATCAACTAAAGACCGAATGGATGAACTGGCTGTGTGACGGCGAAACTGAAGCTCAAGTTAATGTGAACCTGCTTCATGGCAATATTCAGGAAAAACTTGGATCAAGCACCATTCATTTGAAGTGGCGACTTGAGAGCGACGGTCTGGTTCAACTGGAACATGGCTGTGATGAGGAGGCATGCGTTGATGTAATCAGCATGGGCTATGGGGCATTGCGCCGGTTCAGCGGAGGTAGTGAAAAATATGAAAATAAGTATGGCAGCCAAAAGGCCATTGCGCGTCATATATCCCTTTTTGATTACCAAGCTCTGAATGAGGGGCTGGCTTGGCTGATCAGGCTACAGCATCATGCCCTAAGAGGGGATTCGGAAAGAAGTGTGTTATTGGCCCGAGTCAAAAGGCTTATTAACGAATGCAATCTGTTTCCCACAAAGGTGCGTCTGGCAGAGATATCCCCCGACGGGCTGAACTTTTCCGACGATCAGGAAAAAAAATTCACTTTCACGGACTTAAGTGAAGGATATCAGGCTATCCTGGGGATGACCATAGATATCATTCGGAACCTGTCGGAAAGCTTTGGTCCCAGCCAGTTGTTCGACACGGAGAATCCGGAAATTGTTATTGCCCCGGCTGTTGTGCTGATTGATGAGGTGGATGCCCACCTGCATCCCACTTGGCAACAGAGCATCGGTCCATGGCTGATCAAACACTTTCCCAATATCCAGTTTATTGTCGGAACCCACAGTCCGCTGATCTGCCAGGCGGCGGATCAGGGTACCGTATTTCGTCTGCCGGGGACCGCGGTCTATTCGGAAGAGGAGCGAGAGACAGCCCAGGCTGAACTGCTCAGAGGTAAGGACAGGGACAGACTGATTTATGGGAATATGGTTGAGGCTTACGGATCCAAAGCCTTTGGTCAAATCCAACGCTCCATGAAAGGAACTCAAAAGCTGAACCGCTTGGCAACACTCAATCTCCGCGAGTTGGAGCATGGGCTGAGTGAGGAAGAGAAGCGGGAGCAAACTTCTTTACGTTCCATTTTTCCCACCAACGCATATATACAGGCTCAGGAATAGGGGGAGTTATGCATAGTTAAGTCTTCTCCAGCAACTCACAGACTTTGGCCATGGCTTCATCCAATTTCTCCGGTCTTCCGCCGCCGACCACTGCGGGCCACCTGTTTGACAATCTTCCCCGCGTGAAATTTGCCGGTCAGCTTCTTTGTCACCACTGTGATGAGAAGCGATTTTTCTCCCGCGGCGCTTCAGAGAACGACAATCCCCGTCTTTATCCTATCCCGGAATTTGTCGGCCAGTTCCCTGAGCGCGACAGACTATGAAAAAAAACGGGCAGATGCCCATGGAAGAGGAACTCAGGTGTCTGAGGCAAAACTGAAGGCCGCAGGAATTTCAGAGGACTGAGAGGCAAAGTTATCCGGAGCGCCAAAGTTGTAATTTGGCATTTTGCCAAAGTACAACTTTGTCGCTGACAAACATTTTTATCATTAGGTGAAAAGTCCTTTTCATGGAAGTTTCTTAAACTGTCGGCAGACTGATCTGTTACAATATCCCCATGTCATTCCGGTTAAAATCAGAAATCCACTGTTTTTTTATGAATATTCATGCTATAGCATTTAAAAAAAATGACTGATTATAACGGATTTAGGGAGACTTAAACCTGCTACCCGCGCTTTAAACCCGCACCGCGCTCAGACTCCGGCCTGAGCGTGCTTCGTTAATGAATGTCCGGGGTGTCTGAGCATAAGTGTAAGTTTAAGGGCAAGTTTAAGGGCAAGGGCAAGTTTAAGGGCAAGGGGCCTTCCTAAATCCGTTATAATCAGACATATTAATTCAAAAAGGCATCCTGTCGATAAATTATAAGGAGATCCAACTATGGCACTACCGAACAAAATCCTGACTTGGCAGATGACCCAACCGACCTCGCGTAACAAAGAGACCGGAGAGGTCACCCAGGGCAGACTTGAAAAAACAGAAATCCCCGTACCCGAATTAAAACCCGGCGAAGTCCTGGTGGAGGTCGCCGGTTGCGGGATATGCCACACCGACCTGGGATATTTTTACGACAGCGTTCCCACCGTTTCAAAACCGCCCCTTACATTGGGCCATGAAATATCAGGAACGGTGGTTGCAGGAGATAAAAACTGGGTCGGCAAAGAAGTGCTGATCCCCGCGGTTATGCCCTGCCGGCAATGCTATCTCTGCAAAACCGGCCGGGGCAACCGGTGTTTGAATCAGAAAATGCCGGGGAACAGCATCGGAATCTATGGCGGATTCTCCAGCCATATTCCCGTGCCGAGCATTGATTTGTGTGAGATCAGAGATCGGGGAGATATCCCCCTGGCCTGTTTGGCTGTGGTGGCCGACGCCGCGACCACGCCGTTTCAGGCGGCCAAAAGAGCGGGCTTGGACGTGGGGGATAACGTCATTGTGATCGGTGTCGGAGGCGTGGGGCAGTATATGGTCCAAGTGGCCAAGGCGCTGGGGGCCGGCGTGGTCATCGCCATAGACATTGCTGAAGAGCGTCTGCAAAATATGCTCTCTTACGGCGCGGATTTCGTAATCAACGCAGGCGGTAAGGGAACTAAGGATGTATCCAATGAAGTCAAAGCGATCCGAAAGCAAAAGGGCCTTCCCGGTTACGGATGGAAAATTTTTGAAGTCACCGGCACAAAACCGGGTCAGGAGACCGCTCTGACCCTGCTCAGTTTTACGGGAAAACTGATAGTCGTCGGCTTCGGGATGCAGAAAGTCGAATATTCCATCAGCAGACTCATGGCCTTTGACGCGGAGATTATCGGGACATGGGGATGCCTGCCGGAGTATTACCCGCAGGTTCTGGAGATGGTTCTCTCCGGGAAAATCGCTTTGGAGCCTTTTGTGCAGACCCGGCCCATGAGCGCCATCGCGGAAGCATTTGAGGAAGCGCACAGGAAGCCCCCTGATAAACGGATTGTGCTGATTCCTGATTTCTAAGCCTCGGAATCAATTCCGAGGCTAAAAGCGCAAGCCTCGGAATCAATTCCGAGGCTAAAAGCGCAAGCAGGCTAAAGCCAGCTATGGCAGCGTTTTAGTACAAGCCTCGGAATCAATTCCGAGGCTAAAAGCGCAAGCAGGCTAAAGCCAGCTATGACAGCGTTTTAGTGCAAGCCTCGGAATCAATTCCGAGGCTAAAAGCGCAAGCAGGCTAAAGCCAGCTATGACAGCGTTTTAGTGCAAGCCTCGGAATCAATTCCGAGGCTGAAAGCGCAAGCAGGCTAAAGCCAGCTATGACAGCGTTTTAGTGCAAGCCTCGGAATCAATTCCGAGGCTAAAAGCGCAAGCAGGCTAAAGCCAGCTATGACAGCGTTTAGTGCAAGCCTCGGAATCAATTCCGAGGCTAAAAGCGCAAGCAGGCTAAAGCCAGTGCGCTTTCGGCTTTATTCTGAAACTTTTCTCAGAACCCAAATCAGTTCCTCAATCCCGATCCGTCCGTCGCCATTGACATCCGCACAGAGCTGAACCGTATCCGTTTCTATTCCGGCCGATATCTGCAAGATGCGGATGGCGTCCGGCAGATCAACGACACCGTCCCCGCTGATGTCGCCTTTCAGACATTCGGGTTCCGGTATTTCGATTCTGACGGGCGGATTCTCCTCATCATCCGGTTTCTGTGTGACTATGACCTCACTGACACCGTCGGGATCGTGAGAGAGTCTCCATCCGTCGTTTGTGATAACGGTCTCCCTCTGAACATCCTCGCTCACAGCGACATCAAAGAAAATTTCCACAGCGTCGCCGGCGGGGATATTGCCGGTCCATTCAATCCGATTCAGGTTGTCGTCATGTTCGGGAGCCGGGATTTCAGTCTCCTCTCCCGGATCGGTTTCCGAATCTCCGACTTTCTGAATTCCCAGACTGCCCTGCACATAAGCGGTATGTTCCGGAACAGGAAGCGTGAACAGCACCTCCGCATCCCGATCTCCGCTGTTGGGAATGACCGCGGTGTAAGTCAGCATGTCCCCGGAAGAGACCGGTGTATCCGGGTCACAAACAGGTTTCACAGAAACCCCGTCAAAGACCGGGCCGAGGATAACGGTCAGGGTGAAGCTTGTAACCGCGCTCAGTTCTCCGTCGCTAACTGTGACAGTGACAACGGTCCATCTGGAGACGCCTTCAGCCGGGTTGAGAATGACGGTGCGTTCAGTATCGGAGCCGGCGAAGCCGATGTTTTCAGCGGGCACCAGGACGGAGTCGGACGACTCTGCGGAGAGGGTCAGTTTATCCGCAGACATATCCGGGTCGCCCACGGTGAATGTAGCAGTAAGACTTCCGGGGGCTTCGGGATTCCGGAAATCTGCGGTCTGATCAGCAATGACGGAGACCGCCGGGCTTTCATTCAGATCATTTACCGTGACGGTGAAGGGTTTTGCAAAGGTTCCGCCGTGTCCGTCATTATTACCATAAAAATACATTTCCATCATGGCATCCTTCATTCATTTATGGGTTTACACTTTTAAGTTCATAGTTCCGCCTTTAGGCCGCACCGCCTGAAGGCGGAACTACGAACTTTTTATCATCTGAAAAGTGCAAACTACTTTTCAGGCAAAATGAAGGATGCCTCCATCATCGGGGGAATTTTTTTACATGGAAGTTTCTGCAAAACACCAGCCGGCAGAATTCGACAAATCTGTCGAATAAAACATTTCTGATTCGACATTTTTTGCCGGAACTGATTTGCCGTGAACCGGATTTTGTGTGCCAAAAAATTTTTATTCGTATTAATTTCAACCGCTTGAAGAATTCATAGCAGGTGCTGGCATAGGGCTTGCATAAGAAATATGGCATAGTGCAGCAGGCAGTATTTGCAAAAACAGGAACAGGAAATTAAAAACTTTTTAAGGAGGTAACTGACAATGAAAAAAATCAGTCTTTTTGCAGTATTGGCTATGGTTCTGGCTTCGGCCACTTTTGTGATGGCTCAGCCCGGCATGGGCAGGGGTAAGATGGGCCGCGGATGGGGAATGAACCCTTCCGTGCTCTCTGCTCTGAACCTGACAACGGAACAGACGGAAAGCATCCGGTCTCTGCGTGAATCCTTTGAGAAGGATGTCGCGCCGCTCAGAACTCAGAAATTTGAAAGAAAAGCGGAACTGAAACTGTTGTGGATGCAGACGGATGCTGATTCTGAAAAAATCAAGGCAAAGCAGAGGGAAATTCACGATCTGAAGTGGCAGATTCAGGAGAAAACAACAGACTTCAGGATAGCTTTCCGCGGGATTCTGACTCCGGAACAATTGTCGAAAGTCCTTGCCATCGGAGGCGGATGGGGAATGAAGTCTCATCGCGGCAAAGGCCGTCGCGGTCATCCCGGAAAAAGAATGCGGCAGGATCAGTAAATCACCGGCTTCGGAAAAAAGTGCCCGCTGCACTTCTGTCTGAATGTCAGCAGATCGAAAATAATCCCGAACTGCTCCCGGCGGATTGGCAAATCCGCCGGGAATGCCTGAATGCGAACTTTCCGGGGAATATGACAGCGGATATGAGGATGAGACGGATATCCGCTCAGTCCCCTGAATGTGAACTTTACCGGGGAATATGACAGCGGATATGAGGATGAAACGGATATCTGCTCAGTCCCGGAATCCGCTGTCATATCTGCTTGTAACCTTTTCGGAAAATTGTACGACTTATGTATCAGAACAGGTTCTTTCAAAAAACTTGTTTTGTATGAAAAAATATTTTACACAGAAAGGAATTTGAAAATGAACAGAAAATTTACTCTCGGCAATATCGGAACCCTGACGCTTAATTTTAAAGCAGGATTTCTTGCACTGGTTTTCATGATCGCCTCCGCGTACGCGATGCCTGCGGAGGCTTTCCGGGGGCGTAAAGCGCCGGACCCTGAACGAATCATCGCCAATCTGACCCGGGAACTGGGACTGAGTGAAACGCAGGCTGACCAAGTCCGCCCCATCATTGAAAATCAGGTCGAACAGAGGAAGAGCATCTTTGAAAAGTATTCCTCACAAGGTCGAGATGGCAGACAGGCCATGAGGGGTGAGATGGAGACGCTCCGGAGTGAAACCAAAACCCAGATGGCTTCCGTGCTTACGGATGAGCAGATGGCGAAATATGAGGCGTTTCAGGAGCAACGGCGGCAGAAGAAAGGTTCTCGCGGTCAACGCGGGAAGAGGCAGAACTTTTAAGGGTTTCCACCTCCACTTGTCATTCTGGGCAGAACTGAAAAAATGGGATATTTTTTCAGTTCTGACCCGGAATCCACCGAAGTCGGAAAACATCCGCGTCTCAGTTTGACCGGAATGACATGATGGGGTTGCAGACCCGTCCGGCAACGGGGTTACAAACTTCGTCCGGAAGTGGGCAGTGATTTTTACTGATTATAACGGATTTTGGGGAGACCCGGGAATATGACAACGGATAGGAGGATTAAACGGATATGTCCGTTTAATCCCCGGAGTCCTCTGTCACATCTGACCCGGGAATATCCGTTTAATCCCCGGAATCCTCTGTCATGTCTGACCCGTTTAATCCTGAAATCCGTTGTCATATTCCCGGCCTCCCCAAAAACCGTTATAATCAGAATTTTTATTCAAAGCTATATTCATCGGAGGAAAATGGGAGAACCAGCCGAACAAAAAACATGTTTCACCAGAGAAGAATATCTGGCCCTTGAGGACCGGGCCAATTACAAAAGCGAGTTCTATGACGGTGAAATCTTTGCCTTGGCAGGCGGAATCCGCAATCACAGCGTCATCTGCCTTAATTTGAATTGGGGTATCCGGAACGGAGTTGCTGATAAAGATTGTGTGGGATTCGACAGCAACATGAAACTGGATATTGCCGAACATAATCTGTTCGTGTATCCTGATGCGATGGTCGTGTGCGGGGAGATCGGATTTTCCGAAAACAGAACGGATATTGTGACAAATCCCGTGCTGATCATCGAAGTAATCTCTCCCTCGACAGAGAAATTCGACCGGGGCGACAAATTCGCATATTACCGCTCCCTGCCCTCCCTGCGGGAATACGTTCTGATCTCACAAAATGAGCCGATGGTCGAAGTGTATTACAAACAGGATGAAAAGACTTGGATATACACAGTTTCCAAAGGACTTGAAGAATCCGTTCGCTTCCAGACCATTGATTATGAAATGTCTTTGAAAGATATTTATCAGAAGGTCAACCTGCACTCCTCAGAATCGCACCTCTCTGTATGTTGACCTTGATCTCAATCTTGATCCTTAATCTTGATCTTGATCTTGATCTTAATCCTGCCCGCGTCCGTTTGATTAAAAGCAAGAGTTTTGGGAATCCCTAAGTTTACACTTATGGTATATTGACCTACTCCTCTGTCCTCTGGTCCTCTGTCCTCTGCCCTCTGTCCTCTGTGGATTCCGGGTCAAAACTGAAAAAATGTCCCATTTTTTCAGTTTTGCCCGGAATGACAGGCGGAGGGCAGTTTTGCCCGGAATGGCAGGTGGAAGGCATTCTGGTCTCCGTCCTCTGATCTCTGTCTTCTGTGGATTCCGGGTCAAAACTGAAAAAATGTCCCATTTTTTCAGTTTTGCCCGGAATGACAGGTGGGGCCGGAATGGCAGGTGGAGGGCATTCTGGTCTCCGTCCTCTGGTCTCTGTCCTCTGTGGATTCCGGGTCAAAACTGAAAAAATGTCCCATTTTTTCAGTTTTGCCCGGAATGACAGGTGGGCTGGTTTTGCCCGGAATGACAGGTGGGCTGGTTTTGCCCGGAATGGCAGGTGGGGCTGGTTTTGCCCGGAATGGCAGGTGGAGGGCATTCTGGTCTCCGTCCTCTGTCCTCTGTGGATTCCGGGTCAAAACTGAAAAAATGTCCCATTTTTTCAGTTTTGCCCGGAATGACAGGCGGAGGGCAGTTTTGCCCGGAATGACAGGCGGAGGGCAGTTTTGCCCGGAATGACAGGCGGAGGGCAGTTTTGCCCGGAATGACAGGCGGAGGGCAGTTTTGCCCGGAATGACAGGCAGTTTGTCCGGAATGATGACAGGCGGAGGGCAGTTTGTCCTCTGCCCTCTGCCCTCTATCCTCTGCCTTTTGTCCTCTGGTCTCGTTTTACATAAACTGCGACGCCTGAATCGGATGCTCCTTCAGATATTCCAGCCGGTTCAGTCCGTTAATGTAAGCCTTGGCGCTCGCGGTGATGATATCCGGATCTGCACCCTTGCCGAGCGCGATAAGCCCGTTTTCCTTCAGCCGCACGGTGACCTCACCCATTGCATCCGTGCCGCCGCTCAGAGCGCTCACGGAAAACCGCAGAAGCTCCGATTCCGTGTCGGTCAGTTTTGCAATGGCATTAAACGCGGCGTCAATGGGGCCGTTGCCGTAGCCCGCGTCCCTGACCGATCTGCCGTTAATGGAAAGCTTGACGCTCGCCATGGGCAGCACGGTGGTTCCGCTGGTCACATGGAGGTACTCGAGAACAAAGATGTCGGCGGTCCGCAGGATGCCCTCGCTGACCAGTACTTCCAGGTCCTCATCTATGACATGCTTCTTCTTGTCCGCAAGCTCCTTGAACTTCTTGAAGACCAGATTCAGCTCCTCATCGGAAAGATCGTATCCGATCTCACTCAGACGGGAGCGGAGGGCGTGCCTGCCGGAATGCTTGCCCAGCACCAGCTTGTTCTTGTTCAGGCCGATGGTCTCAGGCTTCATGATCTCATACGTCATGGGATTTTTCAGAACCCCGTCCTGATGGATCCCGGCTTCGTGGGCAAACGCGTTGGCCCCCACAATCGCCTTGTTCGGCTGCACAATGATCCCGGTGATCATGCTCACCAGCCGGCTGCTCGAGTGAATCTCCTCCGTTATGATGTTCGTCTCCATGGGGAGATAATTGGGCCTCGTGTGCAGGGCCATGATCACCTCTTCGAGAGAGGTGTTGCCGGCCCTTTCTCCGATGCCGTTGATGGTCACCTCCGCCTGTCTCGCGCCGGCGCTGATTGCCGCAAGGGTGTTCGCCGTGGCAAGACCGAGATCATTGTGACAGTGGACACTCACCACCGTCCCGCCGATATTCGGGGTATGCTCCATGACATATTTCACAAGCTCCCCGAATTCCGAAGGAATGGCATAGCCGACCGTATCCGGAATATTCACGGTTGTGGCACCGGCTTCGATTGCAGCCTCAAAGAGTTTGCACAGAAAATCCCGGTCACTTCTCGACGCGTCCTCTGCTGAAAACTCCACATTGTCCGTAAGGGATTTTGCGTATCTGACCGACTCCACAGCCGTTTTCACAACCTCATCCCGGTCCTTGTTCAGCTTGTATTTCATGTGAATATCGGACGAGGCGATAAAGGTGTGTATCCTCGGTTTGGCCGCGTGCTGCACCGCTCCCCAAGCGCGGTCGATATCATTTTTCCCTGTACGGGCCAGGCCGGCGATTTCGGCCTTTTTCAGCTTTTTGGCGATCTGGGAGACCGCATCAAAATCGCCTTCGGAAGCAGCGGGAAAGCCGGCCTCAATCACATCGACGCCAAGCTTTTCCAACTGCGTGGCAAGCCGCAGCTTCTCCGCCGCGTTCATACTGGCCCCGGGGGACTGCTCGCCATCTCTCAATGTCGTATCAAAAATATATACTTTTTCACTCATGGGTTTGCTCCTTATTCCATAGGTGTAATCTTAATCTTGCTCTTAATCTTAATCTTGATCTTGATCTTGCTCGTATCCGTTTGATTAAGAGAAAGATTTACACTTATGCTTCTTATTCTTTTTTGGTTAAATTATACAGACACTATTCCTGATCAGAAAGCAAAACCCTGTCAAGCATAGGCCGCAGGACATGATAGTGCGAGTGTCCTGCGGCGTTAATTCCCTCATTCATCTTCAAAAACTCCTTATTAAAAGTGTTAAGTGTTAAGTGTTAAGGGGTAAGGGGTTTAGGCGGTTAAAGGTTAAGGTTAAGGCCTAATGTTAAGGCTTTTCCACCTCCGCATGACCTTAACCCTTAACCCTTAACCCTTAAAACTTAACCCTTAACCCCTTAACCCTTAGTGCCGTTCGACGGATCAGACTGAAACCCCAGTTTGTATTGAAAACTGTCTGCAAGGGCCTGCCAACTGGCTTCGATAATATCTTCCGATACCCCGATGGTGCTCCAGATATGATCCTGATCTCTCGATTCGATTAAGACCCGGACCTTGGCGGCAGTCCCGTCTCGTCCGTCCATCACCCGAACTTTGAAATCGACCAGATGCATATTGTCAACTCCCGAGTAGAAATTGCCCAATGCCTTACGCATGGCATTATCCAAAGCGCTCACTGGCCCGTGTCCCTCCGCCGCGGTGATTTCATCCCGGCCGTCAACAGAGATTTTGATTGTCGCGTGGGATGAACACGGATGATCCTTATCCTTCTCAATGGTCACTCGGAAGGATTCCAGATCAAAGAGCGGCTTGAACTGATCCGTAAATTTTTCCAGCAGAATTCTGAACGACCCGTCCGCCGCGTCAAACTGGTATCCGTCCGCCTCCAGGTCTTTTATCCTTTCAACGATTTTACGGCTGTCAAACCCGTTTGCGTTCAGATCGATTCCCATCTCCTTGGCCTTGTATTCCACGTTGCTTTTGCCGGAAAGATCAGAGACCAGGACACGCCGGCTGTTTCCGATCCGCTCGGGTTCTATATGCTCATAAGCCCTCGTATCTTTCCGGATCGCGCTCACATGGATTCCGCCCTTATGGGCAAAAGCGCTCTTTCCCACAAAAGGCCTGGTGTTAACAGGGATCATGTTCGCGGTCTCGCTGACGAATCTGGAGAGCCTTCTCAGATTTCTGAGGTTCTCCTCGGAAACACAGGGGCAGTCCATTTTCGTGCAGAGGATCGGAATGATTGTTATCAGATCCGCATTGCCGCATCGTTCGCCGTATCCGTTAATCGTTCCCTGAACCATTGCCGCGCCTGCCTTGACAGCCGTTATCGTGTTGGCAACCGCCAGCCCGGAGTCGTTGTGCGTATGGATGCCGATTCTGACTGGCAGATCAGCCTTTTTTATAATCGCTTCGAGTTCAAAGGGAAGCGTGCCGCCGTTTGTGTCACAAAGCACAACAAAGTCGGCCCCGCCTTCCACCGCGGCCGTCAGTGTCTGTAAGGCATAGTCTCTGTTATTTTTATATCCGTCAAAAAAATGCTCTGCGTCATAGACCACCTCGCGGCCGTTTTCCTTCATATACGCAACCGACTCGCGTATCATTGCAAGATTCTCTTCCAGCGTGTTCTCCATGACCTTTTCAACATGAAGGTCCCATGTCTTTCCAAATATTGTAACCACGGGCGTGTCACTTTCAAGAAGCGCTGTCAGGTTCTGATCCTCGGACGGCGCAATCCCGGGCCTGCGTGTCGATCCGAATGCTGTCAGACGGGCATTTTTGAATTCAGCCGATTTTGCCAGTTCAAAAAACTGTTTGTCTCTGGGATTGGAACCCGGCCAGCCACCCTCAATATAATGTATCCCCATATCGTCCAGCCTTCGGGCAATTTTAAGCTTCTCCTCGGCTGTGAAATTGATGTTCTCTGCCTGGGTTCCGTCTCTCAGGGTGGTGTCGAATAATAATACTGGTTCCATTTTTATTTCTCCTAATTGGTCAGTTGTCGGTTGTCAGTCGTCAGTTGTTCGTTGTCAGTTGTCGGTCGTCAGTTGTCAGTTGCAACGGACAACGGACAACGGACAACGGACAACGGACAACTGACAACTGACAACAAACAACAGACTATTTACCGGTTTTCAGGTCTCAATGCCCGAACTGCCGCGCCTGCTCTCCACATTTCGGAGTTTTTGATCTCATCCAATTCCTTTTGGAGTTTTTCGAGATAATCCGGCGCGCTGTTCGCCTCGATGACCCTTTGGGTCTCTTTGCCGGAGACAACACTTTCATACAGATCATCAAAGAGCGGCGCGACTGCGTCCCGGAATTTGGGTGCCCAGTCCAACGCGCCCCTCTGGGCGGTGGTGCTGCAATTTGAGAACATCCAGTCCATACCGTTTTCGGCCACGAGACGGATAAGGCTCTGGGTAAACTCCTCCACTGTCTCATTAAATGCCTCGCTCGGGCTGTGGCCGTTTTTCCTCAGAACATTATACTGGGCTTCCATTACGCCGGCCATGCACCCCATGAGAACGCCTCGCTCGCCGGTGAGATCGCTGTGAACCTCTTTCTCGAAAGTGGTCGGGAAAAGATAGCCCGAGCCGATGGCGATGCCGATGGCAAGGGTTCTTTCATTCGCTCTGCCGGTCGCGTCCTGAAACACCGCATAACTGGAATTGATGCCGCTGCCGTCCAAAAAGTTGGCCCGCACGGAACGCCCCGAACCTTTGGGAGCCACCAGAATGACGTCAACATTATCCGGCGGGATGATGCTGGTCTGATCTTTATAGACAATTGAAAATCCGTGGGAGAAATAGAGCGCGTCTCCCTCGTTAAGACATTCTTTTATCTTGGGCCATGTCGCGGCCTGTCCAGCGTCCGAAAGAAGATACTTGATAATGGTCCCTCTTTTGGCTGCTTCCTCAAGGGGAAAAAGCGTTTCCCCGGGAACAAAACCGTCGGCAACCGCACGGTCCCAGTAGTGATCCCCTTCCAGTTGTCCGATGATAACCGGGAATCCGTTATCTTTGAGATTCAGTGCCTGGGCAGGCCCCTGAACTCCGTAACCGAGCACGGTAATTTTTTCATCTTTGAGGACTTCCCTTGCTTTGTCCAAAGAAAATTCTTCGGATGTGATCACGTCTTCAACAACACCGCCGAAATCAATTTTTGCCATGTTTTCATTCTCCTTGTTATTTTAAAAATTTTATGGTGGATCCGGAAGGATTCGAACCTTCAACCAACGGATTATGAGTCCGCTGCTCTGCCGTTGAGCTACGGATCCGGACTTTATGAATCAATATTTCTGGTTCTAACGGATTTTGTGGTTCTGCAAAGTTTCAACATGCCGGGAAACCGCAGAGGTCACGGAGAAGGCACAGATTACCGCGGAGATTCGGGAAAGACTCCGCCGCCCTCCGTGTCTCCTCTGTGTTCTCTGCGGTTATAAAACGGCTTATACCACAAAATCCGTTAGAACCAGCAATATCCGTTTTACAATAAGATTTCTTTCATTATCTCTTCGGGGGTCGCTGGTTTGCAGCGGCCTTCCCGGAATTCCTTTCTCGCCTCCTGAACGTCACAGAGCAATCCCGCTCGACGATTCTCATTCACACGACGACGTAAAATATCAACCAGAGTCTCTTGTTCTTCCAAGGATAATTTATCCGCAGCTTCCAATATTTCTCCAAAAGAAATTACGTCTCCCATAGAAGTATTGCTCCTTAGCTAATTGTTATCCATCGGCTTTAGCCTTGGCAATGGATGATCTCTTGGCTTTTCCTATAACTTTTCCCATTCATTTTTGCTGATTTTGGCCAGCCGTAAAATTCTGGATAAAAAATCCCTGCCGATATCACTTTTAAAGTGATGGTGATATCATCTTTGATCATGAACTGATGATTACCGCCGACGTAAGGCCCCTGAAATCCTGCCCGCTTGAGATAACGAATCAGATATTTTCTCTTAATCGGTCCGAAAGACGGCATCAGGCGACCTCCTTCATACCTAATTCAATACCATCTATCACAGGCAAAGAAAGCTTATGATAGATTCGAAAGAAAATCCACTCTTCAAGTATCTCTATTAGCTGTTTCCGGCATTCCTCAAGCGTATCCGCATTGGCATAAACACCGTTACACACGGGGATCTCGCCATAGAAACTTCCGTCATCCTGCAAAATATCATATTTCGCATATCGCAGGGCTGTGTTTATATATTCCGTCAGCATAATGAGTTCCCTCCCTGTTCCATCCCCTCTCCTGAGCTGATCAGGATGTGATAACCGTAGTCCAGCAACATATCCGTTGTCATCTCGCTTGCCATCTCCCCCATTTCGATCTCCCTATCCTCATCTTCGGGATAGCGGATGTTCACCCATATATTATTCGGGTTGTAGGCGGTCGGCGTGATGCTCACCAGCTCTATTTCGGGGAATTTTCCCTTCAGCTTGTCAAAAACATCTGGCTCAGTTCCATCTGCTTGAAATTAAACATTTTCCACCTGCTGTTATGCGCGCAACCGATCCAAAGCCGTTTTTGCTTCAGGTGCCACTTCAAGAAATTTATCAAGTTTGTCACAAACATATCCGTCACAATCCGCGCAGTTTCCGATATTTCTTTCCATGCAGCATTTCCGAATTTCGCAGTTGTCTGTGTGAAAAAATTTTTTCCCCTCGCTGCGACATCCGTCACAATTGATATGTTCCGGTTTAATATCAGCGTTGTATCTCGCTGACCACGCCTTTGCCACAGCAATCCGCTGATCATCGTCATTTTTCTGAGTGGCAATATATCCTTCACACCGAGAACAATCTAATCCGCAACAGGCTATCATTTATTTCTTCCTTTCTTTTGATTTCTTTATTCACATGAATCATAATGGTTCATCTTCTGTATCAAACTGCCCCTCGATTTTATCAGTTCCCCGACTTGCGATGGCTCTGAGTTTTTCTTTGACCTTATCATTAAAAGCAATTTCATTGTAAACATCCTCTGTCCTGATTCTCGAAGCATCATCGTTGACGTGAGAAATCAGGTCATCAAAATCAAAAATCGGTGAAGTAAGAATTGTATTCGGCAACAGGTTCCGAATGTCAATGTCTATTCTTCCGAGCTGAATACCTTCTTTTCTGTTTCTTGTGACTTTCAGAAAAACAGAATTTTCAGGCGCTCCGAGAAACGGAATCACGCTGTGCGTTGAAGCGACAAACTGAACTTTCGGGAAAACTTCCGAAAGCCGGACGGGCATATCCCGCTGCCACCTGGGATGAAAATGCAGATCAAGTTCGTCAATGATGACGATACCGGACAGATTTTCAGGACTGTCCTCATCCGGGTGGTGCCTGAATAATCTTAACATCATGTCACCTGTCATCGCGATAAGGCTTTTGTATCCCGAGGCGAGTTTGTCAAACGGCAGCGGTTCATAAGTCTCTCCAGTTTCCTCATTCTCTTTCTCAACATAAAATATCTCATCCGTATCCTCGTCAACCCGCATATCCGAAATGTCAGGCAGGAGTCTGAGCAAAGTTCGCCTCACATTTTCATATTTGCTTCTGAATTTGTCCTTGAAATACCATCTGGAAAGCTCGGACTCTATATTGAGCAATATGCCGTCATCGTTAAACAGACTGTATGTGGCCCCGCTTTTGCCCGCTTCCTCGTTCTTTCCCAACTGACTCTGAATCAGAAGTCTTGAGGGGCCGTAAGCTACGAGCTTTGTAAAACGCTTATGATCCGGATGTCCCAGGTTGTTAAATTGGCTCTGATCCTTATTTTTAAATTCAACTCTGATTTCACAGTCCTCATCTGTCAGGATTATTTTCCCGTCTCTCTCTCCGTAAAGTCCCATAACCAATGCCTGTAGCACAGCGGTTTTGCCGAAAGCATTTTCGCCGGTGAGAAATATCCATCGGGCATCATCAGGAATCCCGCTGATATGGGTGTCAATGATTCCGTGGTAATTTTTAATTTGAATCTGCCTGATTGCATACGGTAGCGGGACAGCTTCAGTTTTAACACGGTCTATCGATGCTTCTTTTATTGACATTTTTTCTCCAAAAACTAGGATTCAATGCCGGAAATGGATACGGCTTGGAAATTCTAAAAATCCTTTTAATCCTTTAATCAGGGTTCAGATTTAATCAACACCCAGATAACTGTTGCAATGACGCCTGACACAACGCCGGTCAGCAGGTCTTCCTTTTTTATTATTTTATATCTATATCTCCTCTGCATCAGGCCTCGGAATCAATTCCGAGGCTGAAAGCTCAAGCAGGCTGAAGCCAGCTATTACAGTGCGCTTTAGCGTACTTGCGCTGTCAAGCCGGGGAATTGATCCCTCGGCTTTTACTTGCGCTGTTAGCTTTTACTCGAGCGTATCCACATTATGGAGAACTACTGATATTATTTCAATCTTATGAAACCTCTACCGGATAAATTTTATGCAGAGGATCCCACCACACTATTTTGAACTTCTCTAAAATTTTATATCCCCACAACCGCTGTTTCCCGCCAAATCTGAACCTGAACGCTGTATCATATTCTTCCAATTCAATTTCTATCCACCTTTCAAAAGCCTCATCACAGATAACGCCTATATCCATGTCATGATGTTTCTTATGACGGTCTTTGCCTCCTGTCCGTTGTGCATAAATCTCCGCCCATGTAAGTTTTTCCATTTGAAGCAAATATGGCTCAATATCATGTTTCCACTCCTCATCCGACCATTGTCTGTCCTGTCTCCAGCTCCACTGTCCCTCCAAGTCCGCATCTTTTTCACACCATGTCATAAAAAGTTGCATGATTGACCCGGGATTTTTTTGATATCTGGCCGTTTTTTCTCTCTCAGAAGAATATTCAGAACGGGCTGTTTTATTAAATTCCGGATGAGATAACAGACGAGCCTTTTTAGCCTCCTGCTTTTCCTGCTTTACTTTGTCCCTGAGTAATCGTTTTTGTTTGGGAGTAAGTTGTTTTCTGCGCATTTTTGAATCTTATATTCCGGAATAGTATTCATGCATATCTGCAAGGCCAATTTCAATCTCCCCTCTCTCTCCCTCACGAAGCCCCCCCCTCGCTCTTGCGATCTTCCAGGGATCTTCCAGATGTACCAGATCGCTTAACCACTGAGCAGTTTTGTCACCGTAAAAATCAAGCACACCCTCAACCGTCTCCTTCTGTTGCGGTGAAAGCCGTGAGGAATCTCCGTGAGGGAAAGTTTTGTCGCCAACTTTGAACATCCCTTTGTGAGCATCATACAGTTCAGGGATAACAGGCCCGTTGGCCCATGCCTGAACAGGACTCTCAAACAGCGGCTCCTCATCCCAGACAAGAGACCACACCTGTGCGTAATATGCCAGTTTTTGCAGTTTCATCGCGGTCATTTCGCCTGCTTTTTCAAGGATATATTTGGCTGTGTCAAATACGGATGCCATTTTATGCCTCCTTTCGTAAGTTGGGATATTGTCAAAAATCACTATCTGATATATTACCCATTTTTACCTCTGATTCCGTCAGGTTTTTTACGGATCATTTTTTAAGATTAATGTATAATGTAACCCGCCTCATTTTTAAAGCGGTCGGATTGGTCTTGGGTTTTCTTCTTGGCAAGGAAGACATAAACAGTTCCGAATACAATCACCGCATAGAGAAAATTGAACAGAATCCTCAGCAGTGCCTTTTCTTCAATCGTGTCCGGCCATATCAGATCAAACAGCTCCATAATCAGCACCCAGATAATTGCTGCAATGATGCTTGCCACAACGCCAGTCGGCAGGTCTTCCTTTTTTATCATTTTATATCTCCTCTGTATCATACCTCGGAATCAATTCCGAGACTGAAAGCCCAAGCAGGCTGAAGGCAGCTATCACAGTGCGCTTTAGCGTACTTGCTTCTGTTAGCCGGGGGATTGATCCCTTGGCTGTGTTTATATATTCCGTCAGCATGATATTCACGCCACAGCCCTCGAATACCGGATTTCGGCTTCATCTGATTTTTCAGGCACTTCTCTCCGTCTGATCAGAACGATTTCCGGCATCGCATTCACGAGTGTTCTCCGAATCATTTCGGCACGTCTTGTGTTATTAACATAAAGCAGTATTCCCATATCTTCAAAGTCTTCCTCCTCCCATTCCTCTTCGGCAGGGTTAAAATTGCGCTGAATGACAAAATTCTCTTTTCCGGGGTCTTTCCCAAAGCAGTAATATGTGCCGCCGTGATAATAGCTTTCACGGGTTTCAAACCTGCCACAGACGGCTTGTTCGATGGCAGGCAAAACCGATTCAAAATCATCTGCTTTTAATCCGTAAGTATCATATATTTTCATAATCCGAAAGGGATTCTGCCAATATTGCTTATATGGCTGTTTTCCTTGTCTGTCATTTATGTTTATCCGTATATTTGAATGAATAATTGCTGCCGCCGTGTTTCATCCATCTCTCATAATCCCTTTTAAACCGCTCCTCATCCGGCAACAGTTCCATTGCCTTCCCATACGCCTGAGATACCTCTGTATCGGGTGAGCGGAGCCATGCCAATGATTTCGCCAGATGATACCAGCACCACGCGTTTCGGATAGTATCATCCGAAAGTTGAATGGCCCGGCGAAACAATTCCACCCCGTCTCTTGTCAGCTTTTTCTTTGCAGACATTTCCGCTTCGGGCAATTTTTTTGCCAGTCCGATCTTGGTCTGGGCATACTCGTAAACCGCTTTTGGATTCCCCATAATCAGATCATCGTTCGATTCAAACATGCTGTGAGCATCCTGCAACTGATCAGATCGCTTATAAAGGATGGCAATATCCACCACGTCATCAACCGTTGTCGGGGACGGCATACTTGTCAATATCTCCAAAGCGTTCCTGATATCCCGTTCATCAATAAGCACCTTGACCATGGCAATATAGGGCAGATGCCGCTCGGTTATCATCGGATCCGCCTCAACCGTTTCAAACGTCTTTCTGGCCTGATGAATCCCTCCGTCTTTGGCATGGTATTCTATCATCTGAGCGAACAGAGCACCGGACCTGGGAACGCGCCCGGACGCGGCTTTCAGATTGGCGATGGCTTTCTGACGCTCTCCCACCGCCCATAAGTGAGCACTTTCCCTGAGCGAATGGATGATAATGTGCCGGGGATGGGCCGACAGAATCACCCGAAAATAAGATCGGGATTCGTCAAACTCGAATACCGGATCAGGAGAGCCGTTCTCGCTCATTTTGCGACGGATTTTCGGAATTCCCGTGCCTCGCCCTTCGGCCAGTCTCAGGTCTTTGAGGAACTCTCCGACACGCCGGTTGCGATTCGGAACCGGCGGGACGGAACCTCCTTTTTGAAAGTGACATTTCTCTATGCCCGGAACAGGCCCCGGGTAGCTGATGACCTCCATCCGATACGGATACAGATAAACTTTGAGCGGCTCCGGAACCCCTTCATAGCTCCGATGATATACCGCATTCACCACCGCCTCCTCCATTGCCCCATAAGGAAAAGTGGCGGTAGTATCTGTTTCTGCCTGATTTGGCACTTTTCTGATCATGGTTGTGCTGAACGCATTCAGATAATCCAATGCCTGACGAATTTGTAACTGTACAGGCCCCCGGAATATCTTCTCCTCAATCAGATCGCCGCCCACATCATCCCCGAACTGAACGATTTCGATTCTTGCTCCCGGGAAAAACTGTTCCGGGTCGTTCACAAAAAATAGCAATGCAATGTTTTTCGGAACCTCATGCCCGTCTATCCTGGCTAATATCCGAAGGGAGCGATATAATTCCATATCCGGATTTTTCACGCCGGCCGCGACCAGATCACTCTTAATATCTGATAAAAAATTTCTGACGATGCTTGCAGAAAGCGTATCTGCTCTGGCTCCCAAAAGATTTCTGCGGTCATCAAAAGGAATCTTTGCTGTTGTCTGCATCAGTTGGGTAAGAATCTCTCCTCTGGCCGCTGTGGTCTGATTTCCCAGACGGACATAATAATATTGTTTCGGTTCTTTTATTCTCAGCTTCTCAGGTGCGTGATAAGGTCTCAGATCACCTGCGGGAACCCATATCACCAGAATATGCCTCCCCTGGTAAATCTCAGGAGATATGACCGGTTGATACTCAGGTTCGATTCGCCGACAGTTTCCACGAATTTCACTTTGCATTCTGTCAAGATTCTGATTCTCCACCCCCTCAGGCGGAAGAACCGGAAGCCCGTTTTTTTCCTCAATGCCGATAACAATGTATCCGCCATTGAGATTGAAAAAGTCATTGGCGAACGCGCAGACAGAGCGAATCACCTGATCCGGCGTCTGCTCGGACCATGTTTTCTTAAACTCCCGGCGCACTGATTCGACAGAGCGGGCATGGATAAGATCGTCTAAATTTATTGGCAATATTTTCAAGTTTCATCCATCTCCTGAACTGATCAGAATGTGATATCTCAACAGATATTCGTTGTCATTTTTTATACGGTTACTTGATTATACCACTCTTCCGAAAGATACTCACCGGGAATATCATCATCAGGTTCCAATCCCATATTTTCAATTGCGTCAAACCATTCATGACGAAGGCTTTTCGGAAGAGGAGTGCCACCACGGGCAATACCCGACCAACTGAACAGACGAACCGCCGTCCGAATATCGGATACAGTATTCTCTGAACTTCGCAATAAAGATGATCGGAAGTTCGTTTTCCTGAACATAATTTTCCATTTCAGCACAACAATGCATACAAAATCTCCTTGAGTTCATCCGGATTTTCACTGGACAAGTCATATGTCAGGCTCGATGCCTAATGCTTTAAGCTGGGCAATCAGTTTTTTTGTCTGCTGTTGGGCAATCTCGTTCTCCCGCCTTTCCTTCTCGTTCTCCCGTTGAGCAATCTCCTTCTCTCGACTTTTCTTCTCCTGTTGAAGAATCTTTATCTCCTGTTGAATAACCTTTCTCTCTTGTTGAATAACCTTTGTCTCTTGTTGAATAACCTTTCTCTCCTGTTGAATGATCTCTTTCTCTCGTCTTTCCCGTTCAACAGGTGTGGGCATCCAGTTGCCCTCTCTATCAAACCAGCGCAACCACTTACGCTCCAGCCCCTCGTGAGTTCCGTGCCACACCCCGAGTCCCATTTTCAGTTCCGGGATCCACATCCGCTGGTCGGGCGATACGGTTTCAACATATCGCCCTCCGGTCAGTCTGAACATGCGAAGCTGATCTGCATAGGGATCGAACACCGCATAATAGGGAACACCGAGTATCTGTTCATAGACATCCCATTTGGTCGGCAGTTCGTCAGATTTTCGACACGCCGATCTCAGCTCACCATCTTCTGTCTCGGGTGAAAGCAGCTCGACAACGACAAACGGTACGACTTCCTCCTGCCATATCACATAGCTCAGGCGCAGTTCCTTTTCCTCATACAGACGGGGCACATCCAAAACAGCGTACCAGTCGGGACGTTTGTAATGTTTCGGATGACGCACGTCATAGTAAAGATACAGATCCGTGGCAAGCAGAAACCGATCTCGGACATAGTCGGGCGGACAGAATGTCTGTGTCAGCAATGCTGCCTGCCATTTGTGAAATTGGTCAACACCGGATTCATCCGGATTTTCACTGGGCAAGTCATACATTGTCGGCAACGAACTGCGTTCTGTCATAATAGTCCTCCGGGGAAAATCGCCAAGGTTCAGGGATTAAGGATTTCCCTCTTTTCTGATCTTAACCCCTGAATCCTGTTTGGTTATATGGATTATATGTCAGGCTCGATGCCTGAGGCTTTAAGCTGGGCAATCAGTTTTTTTGTCCGTTCACGTTCCTCTTGGAGTCGCTGTTGAGCAATCTCTTTCTCCTGTTGAGCAATCTCTTTCTCTCGCCTTTCCTTCTCTTTCTCCCGTTGATCAATCTCCTTCTCTCGACTTTTCTTCTCCTGTTGAAGAATCTTTATCTCCTGTTGAATAACCTTTCTCTCTTGTTGAATAACCTTTCTCTCTTGTTGAATAATCTTTCTCTGTTCAACAAGTGAGGGTATCCATTTGTTCTCTCCGTCAAACCAGCGCAGCCACTTACGCTCCACCCTCTCGTGAGTTCCGTGCCACACTCCGAGTCCCAGTTTCAGTTCCGGAAGCCACATCCGTTGTTCGGGCAGGATGCTTTCAACATATCGCCCTCCGGTCAGTCTGAACATGCGAAGCTGATCTGTATAGGGATCGAATACCGCATAATAGGGAACACCGAGTATCTGCTCATAGACATCCCATTTGGTCGGCAGTTCGTCATATTTTCGACACGCCGATCTCAGCTCACCATCTTCTGTCTCGGGTGAAAGCAGCTCGACAACGACAAACGGTACGACTCCCTCCTGCCATATCACATAGCTCAGGCGCAGATCATGTTCCTCATACAAATAGGGCACACCCAGCACGGCGTACCAGTCGGGACGTTTGTAATGTTTCGGATGACGCACGTCATAGTAAAGATACATACCGGTGGCAACCATGAACCGATCCGGGACATAGTCGGGCGGACAGAATGTCTGTGTCAGCAATGCCGGCTGCCATATGTGAAATTGGTCAACGCCGGGTTCATCCGGATTTTCACTGGGCAAGTCGTACATTGTCGGTAACAAGCCGCGTTCCGTCATAATATTCCTCCAAATAGAGAGATGGCTAATAAGGGGCAAGGATTAGGGAATTCTTCGACTTCTGGACTTAACCCCTGAACATCCCTGAACCTGTTTGGTTACATATCAGGTTTAATGCCTAAAGCTTTAAGCTGGGCAAGCAGTTTTTTTGTCCGCTCAGATTCCTCTTGGAGCCGTTGTTGAGCAATCTCTTTCTCTCGCCTTTCCTTCTCTTTCTCCCGTTGATCAATCTCCTTCTCTCGACTTTTCTTCTCCTGTTGAAGAATCTTTATCTCCTGTTGAAGAATCTTTATCTCCTGTTGAATAACCTTTCTCTCTTGTTGAATAACCTTTCTCTCTTGTTGAATAATCTTTCTCTGTTCAACAAGTGAGGGTATCCATTTGTTCTCTCCGTCAAA
>JAUCGI010000198.1 GCA_030378035.1 Desulfobacterales bacterium HSG2 | reverse complement strand
GGGGACGGGAGTTTCCTGTCCCGCTGTATGAATATTATACAGTTTGGGTTCGGGTTAAAACATGAGGCCGGTGCGCGGACATGATGTTTTGCCAGAAGATATACGGAACTGTATAATTACTGGTTATATTAAGCCTTCGGCAGGGGAGGCGGCGCTTTTACCCATAGGCGTGACGGTCAATTTAACCAGCCGTTGAAGCGGACTACCCGGGTCACGCCTCGGTGTTGCCACTCGGACGCCGCTTAACTAAGTATTAGCCTGCCAAATAGGGCCTGCCTATGACAAAGCATCGTTTTTCATATATTGAGCGATATGCGCTTTGGAAAGCCTACGACGGTCGGTGCTTTTATTGCGAGGAGCCTCTCGACTTTCAGGACATGTCCATTGACCACGTCGTACCTGAACGATTCGTCGGGTACCCCGATGAACTGGCTCAGTTCCGTCGCGATTACGACATCGACGAGAACTTTCCGAATTTTCAGGTTAACGACTTCGCGAATTGGGTTCCGGCGCATCCCCGAAAATGCAACACCCGAAAGGGCAGTGAAGTCTTCTCCAAGAAGATGATGTTGCTAATCCTGCACGAGGTCCAGCGGCGCCTTCCCGCTGTAGAAAAACAGCTTACGCTACTGCGAAAGGAACGTGGTCGTGCGCGGATATTCGGGTCGCTCGGAACCGCGATCGAGAATCAAAACTTCAGCATTGCAGACGTGCGAGAATTCCTCTCACAAGTCGAGTCTGAACAATATGTCGACGAATCGTTGGTCTTGACGTTCGGTGTCATAACAGATGATCTCTTCGAGCAAGACCACGGAATTCCGCTTAATATTTCCTATGACTACCCACACTTATGCGATTGGCTGGAGTTGGACCTGGTCAAACACCTCCGCGCAATTGTGCCTTCGCCATTTCATCACACTCAGCCATCAGAGCGATCTGGCGAGAGCCTCTCGGTTCGGATTGTTTTCCCAGAATTGAACATCGATAGTCTCGACAATTTTGATCGCCCGTGGTGGAAAATCCTCGAAGCACTGAATTTCTGGGAGTTATTTGGCTATACGTACCAAGACGCTTTCCCTGAATTGCCCTCCCATGGAATTTTCGGGCAACTCGAACCGGGCTAACAAAAACATGCACCTGAGTGGCGGGCCGGTGCGTTCTGAAATCAACGTTGATAGCCGCCACCCGGTGATGTTAGTCGTTAGCCCAACCCTTAACTGATAGTCTGTTCCATTTGTAATTTTTTAAGTGGCGAGGAAAAAGGATAACAGCATGTTGAAAAAGCGGGAAGTCCTGGAGTATTTAACAAAAAAGAAACTCCTTGAGATATGTAAAAACTTTGAGTTGACAGGATTATCGGCAAACAGGAAAGATGATATCGTAGATGAAATGATGGGGCACAGGTGCATATCCCTTTATGAAATCCTGCCATTGCTGAAAGTAAGTGAATTAAAAGATGTATGCCGTGATTATGATATTAAAACAGTATCGGACAAAAAGGCGGATTTGATTAATGGTATTTCTGGTTTAAAGAAGAAAAAGGATAAAAAACAACAAAGCACTGGAAAGAAAAATAACCGGGAAGAAAAACCAAAAAGAGATAATCAAATGGCAAAGAGAAAAAAGAGTGAAAAAGAGATTGAACAATATGAGCATAAGGACAAAAAACGTGCAAATATTCCTCCTGTGGGGCTGGTAACACCTGCGAGTGACCCGGACACAGGAGATAAAAAATCCTATGAATATGACCCGCACCTTGACCCTCAATTGCAGTGGACAGGCAAAGCCGAACATACCAGTTTTGAAATACCCACGGTGAGCCTGCATGTGCATGAGCGTATTGATACGAAAACCATCATTGAAACGGCAAGAAAGGATGAAAAGGGACATGCTCAGATGTCGCTTTTTGATACTGAAAGGAAAAAACCCCTACGGGTGGCCATTGACTTTTACAAACACAAAGAGGGCTGGTCAAACCGTTTGATTGCCGGGGACAGTCTGCTGGTAATGAATTCCCTGCTGGAAAAAGAGGGCATGTCGGGCAAGGTGCAGATGGTCTATTTTGATCCGCCTTACGGAATTAAATATGGCAGTAATTTTCAGCCTTTTGTGAATAAGCGGGATGTGAAAGACGGTAAAGATGAGGATTTATCTGCTGAACCTGAAATGATAAAAGCGTTTCGGGATACCTGGGAGTTGGGGATTCATTCTTATTTGACTTATCTGCGGGATCGGTTGCTGCTTGCCCGTGAAATGTTGCATGAAAGCGGGAGTGTTTTTGTGCAAATCAGTGATGATAATGTTCATTTTGTAAGATGCCTTATGGAGGAGATATTTGGCGTTGAAAATTTTATTGCGCAAATTGCATTTCAAACCACACCATATGCAACTAGCAATTATCTTGCACCAGTGTATGATACATTAGTTTGGTTTGGTAAGGAAAAGAAAGCAATTAAATATAACCAGCTTTTTCTTCCTAAAGAGAAC
>JAUCGI010000006.1:61772-72842 GCA_030378035.1 Desulfobacterales bacterium HSG2 | reverse complement strand
CTTATGGTCTTCTGCTTGTTGCGAAATATCAGGAGTATGCACGGGCTTATGAGTTTGGCGAACTTGCATTGGCTTTGTGCGAAAAATACAATAATAATATGGAAAAATGCAGGTCTCTTCAGATCTTTGCCAATCATATTTATGTCTGGAACCGGCCTGTCAGCGGCGCGAAAACACTGAACAAAGCCTGCTTTGAATCCGGCGTGAATTCCGGTGAATTGCAGTTCCCCGGTTACAGTCGGAATAACGACGTGCTGAATCGGTATTTCCAAGGCGAGGCCCTTGAATCGTTATCCGGGGACATACAGGCCTATCTTCTGTTTACTCGCAAAACCCAGAATCTGATCGCTTTCGATACCATTCACGGCGTGGATCTGATCGTCAGGAATTATCAGGGAAAAACGGATGATATTCACGCATTCCATAATTCGGAGTTTGACAGCGACACCCATTTCACAGAGCAAAGCACCGCGCGAAACAGTTTATACGCTGTATGCGGTTTTCTTGTGCATCAGGCGCAATTATTTTATATCCACGGCTGTTACGACAAAGCAACAGCATCGATCACGGAGGCGCAGGAACTTGTTCAGAACATACCGGGAAGCATTGTCATGGCTGAACTGAACTTTTACATGTCATTATCGCTTTTGCATAAAGTTGCAACCGATGCGGAAAAGCAAAAGGAGACATTTGATTTAACTGAAGCCAATCAGGCGCAATTAAAAATCTGGGTCGATAATTGCCCGGAAAATTTCCGCCATCTCCATCTTCTCATAAAAGCGGAAACTGCCCGTGTGGTCAGGAACTATTGGCAGGCAGCGGAATTATATGATCAGGCCATCGACTCTGCCAAAGAGAACGGATTTACACAAAATGAAGCCTTGGCCAACGAATTGGCGGCAAACTTCTGGTCAGACAGGAACAAGTCAGATATCGCCCAACTCTATATAAGGAGAGCGCATTACTGCTATCAGCGCTGGGGTGCCACCCGCAAAGTCCGGGACTTGGAAGACAAATATCCCGGCCTGCTTTCAAAGGTGGGGAGTCCGACGGTTTCATCTGTTGGAACAACGACTTCTGACACTGATACAACCACCTCCGGAATACTCGATGCCTCTTCCCTGATCAAAGCCACGCGGGCTCTGTCCGCCGAAATCCGCCTGGATGATCTGCTCAGGAAAATGCTTTCCCTGCTGCTGGAGAATGCCGGTGCCCGGAAAAGCGTCTTTGTCCTCAGGCGGGAGAATCAGTTTTTCATCGAAGCTGTCGGAACAGCGGATCCGGGCGACGTTGCCATCCGTTCCATCCCCTTGGATTCGGTCAGCAGCACAGAACAGGCGGTCTCCCTGATCCGTTATGTCATCCGCACCGAAGAAAACCTGGTGCTGGATCATGCCTTTGCCGAAGGGGATTTCATCAATGACGACTACATCCGGCAGAATCAGATCCGTTCGGTTCTGGTCGCGCCCATTCTGCATCAGAATCAGTTGCTGGGCGTGGTTTATCTGGAAAACAACCTGACGTCCGGAGCGTTCACCACAGATCGGCTGGAGGTGGTCAGCATGCTGGCCGCGCAGGCAGCCATTTCCATAGAAAACGCACAGTTTTACACGAAATTGGAACAGAAGGTCAGGGAACGCACAAAGGAGCTGGGTCAGGCCAAAGAAGCCGCTGAGATCGCCAATCAGGCAAAAAGTGCGTTTCTCGCCAATATGAGCCACGAACTCCGCACCCCCCTGAACGCCATTCTGGGATTTTCCCAGTTAATGAGACATGATTCCAACTTGGAGAGAGAGCAGCGGGAGAGCCTGGAGATCATCCACCACAGCGGTGACCACCTGCTGACGCTGATCAATGATGTGCTGACCATGTCCAAGATTGAAGCCGGCCGGACAACGCTTATCACAAACAACTTTGATATCAGCCGCCTTCTGACAGACCTGAGAGACATGCTTCAGTTAAAGGCCGACAAAAAGGGGTTGAAACTGCATTTTGAAATGGCGCCCCATATTCCCGAATATGTCTCCTGTGATGAGATCAAGCTGCGGCAGGTTCTGATCAATCTGATCAACAATGCCATCAAATTCACTGAAAAAGGAAAGGTGACGGTGCGAGTCGCCAGTGAGACAACAAGACTCCGTTTTGAGGTTCAGGACACGGGAAAAGGTATCGCACCCGAATATCAGGAGAGACTCTTTCAGCCGTTTGTCCAGACCCCCACAGGAGAAAAGGAACAGGAAGGAACAGGGCTGGGCCTCTCCATCAGCCGGGAGTTTGTCCGTCTGATGGGAGGCGACCTGACGCTGACGAGCCAGGGAATACCCGGGCAGGGAAGTCTTTTCAGCTTTGATGTGGAGATCACGATTGTTGAGCCGGCCCTCGCTGACACGGTAAGCACAATGCCTGCCAAAAGAGTGATCGGGTTGGAAAAAGGACAACCGGTCTATCGCATATTGGTGGCGGACGACCATGAACCGAGTCGCAGGTTTTTAATCAAATTGCTGACCGCCCTTGGCGATCCCCCCTCGGGGTTTGAACTCAGGGAAGCCCGCAACGGTCAGGAAGCCGTGGAAATATGGGAAGAGTGGCACCCCCATCTCATCTGGATGGATATAGAAATGCCGATAATGAACGGCTACGAAGCGATTAGACGCATCCGATCAGAAATCAGAAATCTGAAATCTGAAATTCAGACCGTCATTATTGCTTTCACAGCGAGCAGTCATGAAGAGGATAAAGAGGCCATTCTGAAAGCCGGTTGTGATGACTTTCTCAGAAAACCTGCCCGGGAAACGGAGATATTTGAACTCATGGCAAAATATTTGGGGGTCCGTTACATCTGTGAAGACGGCATTCAGGAAGAGGCAGGGGAAAGCGCAGAAGAACTTACGGCCGAGGCGATTTCAGCCCTCTCTTCAGATTGGCTGTCCGCTTTCCGGGAAGCCGCAGAGGATGTAAACTCAGAAGCCGCGGGAACGCTTATTCGGCAAATTGAAGAAGATCATTTTATCTTGGCTAAGAAATTAACGGATTTGGTGAACGATTTCCGTTTTGATATCTTACAAACCCTTATGGAGGAAATAAAACAATGATCCATTCCGCAGAGGAGCATAAAGGAAATATTTTAATCGTGGATGACCAGCCGGGAAACCTGAAGGTTCTGACAAGCCTGCTGACAAAACAGGGCTATGTTGTACGGCAGGCCATCAGCGGGGCAATCGCGCTGAAGACGATTCGGAAAAACCCTCCCAATCTGATTCTGCTGGACATTGTGATGCCTGAAATGAACGGTTTCGAAGTATGCGAAAAACTGAAAGCCGATGAGCAGAGCCGTGATATTCCGGTCATCTTTATCAGCGTTTTGGAAGAGACACCCGACAAAGTGAAAGCCTTTGAGATCGGCGGGGTTGATTATGTCACCAAACCCTTCCAGGACGAAGAAGTCCTCGCACGCGTGGAAACCCACCTGAAGCTGCGGAGAATGGAGTTGGCGATTACAGAAAGAAACAGACAGCTTCGGGAAAGTGAGGAACGGTATCGCCAGATGTTTCAGAATAATACCGCAGTCAAACTGCTGATTGACCCGGAAGACGGCGCGATTGTGGATGCGAATCCGGCTGCTTCCGAATTTTACGGTTACGAGCCGGAGAAACTGAGGCAGATGAAAATCACGGACATAAACATGCTTTCCCCGGAAAAAGTGAGGGAGGAGATGCAGAATGCAAAAGCAGAGAAACGCGGATATTTCCTCTTCCCCCACAAACTCGCCTCCGGAGAAATCCGGGATGTTGAGGTTCATTCCGGCCCCGTTATCACCCGGGGACGCACCCTGCTCTTTTCCGTTATTCATGATATCACCGAAGAAAAGCTGGCGAAGGAGACGCTGCGAAAGAGCGAGGCCTTGCTGAATGAGACGCAACGTCTCGCGAAGGTTGGCGGATGGGAGTATCATCTGGACACACAAAAGATAACATGGACAGATGAGACGTATCGTATTCATGGTTATTCTGCGGATGAGTTTCCCCCGGAAGCAGATGCAAATCTCAGAATAAGGAAAAGCCTGGAATGTTACGATCCTGAAGATCGCCCGACGGTTATGGATGCTTTTCAACATACAACAGAGACGGGGGAAGGTTACGACTTGGAATTTCCGTTCACGACGGTAAAAAATGAACGAATCTGGGTTCGCACCACTGCCAAGGCGGTTCACAAGGATGGCAGGATTGTCAGTGTCGTTGGAAACTTTATGGATATCACCGGAGAGAAGCAAATGAAAGAGGAACTGCTTCTTGCCAAACAGCAGGCTGAGGCCGCGAGCGAGGCCAAAACCCGGTTCCTGACCAATATGAGCCATGAAATCCGCACGCCCATGAACGCTATCCTGGGGTTCTCCCATATTCTGCTGGACCAGAGAGAGACTGCCTTTCTGCCTGATGAGTATCGGCAGTTTCTGGAAAACATTTATACCAGCGGTGAGCATCTCATGACACTCATCAATGACATCCTGGAAATATCCAGGATCGAGGCCGGGAAGATAGAACTTTTCAAAGATGAGATTAACCTCGGCGATCTGATGAAAGGCATCGCCACTGTCTATGAACCCCAGGCAGCCCGGAAAGGGGTGCGCCTCTCTTATGCGGTTGATTCCGGACTGCCCGGAAGCATCTGTTCCGACCGCGGCAAGCTCAGTCAGATCATAATCAATCTGCTCGGCAACGCGATCAAGTTCACACCGGCGCGGAAAGAAGTCAGGGTGAAAGTGTTCAGAGAGGAGAATTCCTTTGTCATCAGGGTGACGGATCAGGGAATCGGTATTCCTCATGACAAGCAGGAACTCATCTTTGATCCTTTTGAACAGGTCGACAACTCAAGTACCCGTCAGCATGGCGGAACGGGTCTGGGCCTGGCCATCACCAGACGGCTGGTCGAATTTATGGAGGGGACGATTTCACTGGCAAGCGAGGAGGGAAGGGGCACCCGGATGAGTGTGAGGCTTCCTCTGAAAGTTGCCGAAGATCGCGCCTCAGTTTCATCCCCTGCGAGAGAGGAGGAGAGCAGTCCGGGAGTTCGCAGCTTTTCCAAGGCAAACATGATCCTGGTCATTGAGGACGAGTTGTTCAATCAGAAACTGATGGAGGTCCTGTTAGAGAAAATGGAACTGGAAGTCGCCATTGCCGACGACGGAGAGAGCGGAGTCAGAAAGGCGATGGAAATGAAGGCGGAAGGCCGTCCCCCGGATCTGATATTCATGGACATCCAGCTCCCGGGAATGAACGGGATGGAGACGACCCGGCAGATTCGCCGGGATCCTGATTTCAGAGAAACGCCGATTGTGGCATTGTCCGCGGATGCCTTCATGGAACAGCAGCGGGAAGCTTATGACGCCGGCCTGACCGATTATCTCACCAAGCCGATATCGCTCGACAAACTCGCTGCTGTCCTGGAAAAGTATTTGCGGTAAGAATTAAGGGAAGGGAGGAAAAAATGATAGCAACAGAAAAATTCAATATCACGGAAACACTTCACGAAGGCAGCCGTTCTCTGGTTTACCGCGCCCGCCACATCGAAGATGATACGCGGGCCGTGCTGAAAATCCTGAGACGGGAGTACCCGGAACCGGAAGAGATCGCCCGCTTCAAACGTGAATTTGAAATCACAACCCGGTTTCAGGGAGAGGGGATCATTCGGGCGTACCGGATGGAACCCTGCCAGGACAGATGGATGATGGTGCTGGAGGACTTCGGCGGTGAGTCCCTGGCGCGTCTGAAACGGATGGGCAAGTTGCAACTGAGCATGGAAGAAATCCTCAGTCTAACTGGCCGGGTTGCGGAAATTATGGGCAGCCTTCACGCCCGCCATCTGATTCATAAGGACATCAATCCGTCGAACATTGTCTGGAACCGGGAGACGGACGAGCTGAAGATCATTGATTTCGGGATTTCATCCGTACTGTCGAGGGAAACCGTCCCCGATATCAGTCCGAATGCCCTGGAGGGCACATTGCCGTATATCTCCCCGGAACAGACCGGCAGGATGAACCGCGCGACAGATTACCGGTCAGATTTTTACTCGCTGGGCGTCACCCTGTATGAACTGCTGACTTCCCGGCTGCCGTTTCCGGCTGATGATCCCATGGAACTGGTTCACGCGCATATTGCCCGTATCGCTCCTGATCCGGGTGAAATCCGTCCGGAGATCCCCTCAGTGGTATCGGATATCGTGATGAAACTGATGTCGAAAAACGCGGAAGACCGGTATCAGAGCGCGTCCGGTCTGATTCGGGATATTCAGTTTTGTCTGGAAAAAATGACACCCGAAGGTGTTATTCATCCGTTTGAAATCGGGAGCAAAGATTTTTCCGAAAGATTTCAGATTTCCCAGAAGCTTTACGGCAGGCAGGAGCAAATTCGGATGCTGCTGGATGCTTATGAAAACGTCACCCGGGGGGCATCCGAAATGGTGCTGATTGCCGGCTATTCCGGGATTGGCAAGACCTCGCTGGTCCGGGAAGTCCATAAGGCCATCGCTCGGCTTTCCGCAGAGAAAAAACGGGGGTATTTTATCTCCGGCAAATTCGATCAGTTCAAACGCAATATTCCGTATGCGGCATTTATCGAGGCATTTCAGACACTGATTCGACAGCTCCTGACGGAAAAAGAGGAACAGATTGCCGCTTGGAGGACCAACATATCGGATGCAGTCGGTATCAACGGGCAGGTCATCATTGATGTGATTCCCGAAGCAGAGCGGATTATCGGCAGTCAGCCGGCTGTTCCCGAGCTTCCGCCTGCCGAATCACGGAACCGGTTCAACTATGTGTTTCAGAATTTTATCCGGGTGTTTGCCGGAGAAACCCATCCGCTCACGGTTTTCATTGACGATATGCAATGGATCGATTCGCCCTCCCTGAAAATGATCGAACTCTTCATGTCTGATTCCGACACCACCCACCTGTTCCTCATGGGGGCATACCGGGATAACGAGGTTGATGCCAGCCATCCGCTGATGCTTACCATCAACAGTATGAAAGAGCAGGAAATTCATATCACGACCATAACGCTTCCGCCACTGGGTCTTACAGAGACTGACCAGTTGCTTGCCGATACCATGCGTTGTGATACTGACACATCAGAACCATTGGCCGCGTTGTGCCTGCGCAAAACAGGCGGGAATCCTTTCTTTTTAAACCAGTTTCTGCATACCCTTTATCAGCAGAATCTGATTGAATTTGACATGAAACAGGCGACGTGGCGATGGGAGACCCCGGAAATAGAAACAGCAGACATTACAGACAATGTCGTGGACATGATGGTCGGGAAGCTCAGGCAATTTCCTGAAAACACCCGGAGTGCCTTAAAACTGGCCGCGATTGTCGGAACCCGTTTCTCGCTGAAAATGCTCTCATTGACAGCCGCAAAACCATGCAGGGAAATTGCGGACGATTTATGGGAAGCATTGGATGGGCAGTTTATTCTCCCGGTTGATGAAAAATATAAATATGCCGGCATGTCAGACGTATCGGGAACTGAAACTTATGCCGGACTTGCCGAATACCAGTTCGCCCACGACGGAATACAACAGGCAGCATATTCTCTGACTGAGGAATCATTCAGACCTGAGCTGCATCTGAAAATCGGGCGTCTGATGAAAAATCATGTTTCAGAAGAAGAACAGGATAAGCATATTTTTGACATGGTCAATCATCTGAATGCCGGGATTTCTCTGATTACAGAACCTTCGGAAACACTTCTTCTGGCAAAACTCAATCTGACCGCGGGTAAAAAAGCCAAGGATTCGATTGCTTATTTGCAGGCCCTGAATTGTTTCAGAACAGGGATATCCTTATTGTCTGAAAAGAGCTGGGATACTGATTATTCCCTGACCTTTGATCTTTATAAGGAATGCTATGAATGTGAATTCATACTGACTCATTTTGATGAGGCGGAAACGCTTTTTGAGACGATGCTCAGTCGTATGGAAAGCATTTTCGACAAGGCAGAAATCTATAGTATCTCTATCAGGCAAAACTCCATACTGGCAAAGTACGGTGTGTGCATAGAAATGGGGAAAAACATACTCAGGGAATTGGGGATTGAGCTGCCGGATGATCAGATGCTTGCGTCAGAAACCTCGAAGGAGATAGAAAAAGTAAAAATCAGTCTGGGAGACAGACGTGTTCAGGATCTGACTGATTTGCCTGTGATGCAGGATTCCAATAAAAAAGCGATGGTGAATATTCTGATGACCCTGGGAGCGCCAACCTATTTCAGCAATTATCCATTGTTTGAATATATTAACGCCAAAGCAACAAATATTGGTATAAGAGAAGGAACCGCCTCGGAGTTGCCTCATGCTTATGCTTGTTTCGGGGTTATTTTGTCACGATTAGGAGAATTTGACAGAGGGTATGAGTTTGGTTTCCTGGGAATTACACTCAGTGAGAAGCTGAACTATTATAAATGCGTTGCTCACAATGTCATGGGGTTAAACGTCAATCAATGGACTCAGCCCATTGCCACATGTATTGATATTGCTCGTAAAGGAATTCAGTACGGGCTCGAGGAAGGAGAAATCCAATTCGCCTGTTTTAACCATTTCGGACTGCTTAACGCAATGGTCTTAAAAGGCGTCGCTTTGGATGATTTGCTGGAGGAGGTGAAAAAAGCACTTCATTTTGTCAGAAAGTACAAAAATATTCTGAGCGAATATTGTTTTTTAAGTATCCGTCAGTTCGCTCTTAATTTACAGGGAAAAACGATTCATCAGGATTCCTTTGACGGATCAGGCTATCAGGAATCAGATTTTTTGGAGAATGCCAAAGAAATAATGATGCCAATGGCCTATTTCCACATTTACAAACTCTGTTCGCATTATCTGTTTGAAAACTATGAACAGGCGTTAAAAATGGCAATCGCAGTCCGGGAAACGATTCATCAGGTTGCAACCTTCTCAACGGCTGTCAGCTATTATTTCTGTTATTCTCTCACCCTGACCGCATTATATCCGGATGCTTCTGACAAAGAAAAAGCAAAGTACTGGGAGGAATTGCAGGCCAATCAGAAACAATTAAAATTATGGGCTGATAATTGTCCGGAAAATTTCCTGCACCATTATCTCCTTGTCAAAGCGGAGATTGCCCGTATTCACAACAACGATTGGGAGGCCCTGTCCTTGTATGATCGGGCAATCCGTTCCGCCAATGAGAACGGATTCCTTCAGGACGAAGCATTGGCCAATGAACTGGCGGCCAAATTCTTTTTAGACAAAGATAAGGCTGATTTCGCAAGGCTTTACATGACAAAAGCCCATTATGGTTATCAGCTTTGGGGAGCTTGGCGTAAGACAGAAGTTATTGAAGAAAAATACCCTGGTCTGATAACCCAAATTCTGGAAGAAAGAGGGAGAACTCCCCTGCACACCACAACCGGGACAACGGATATGATTTTAAAATCATTGGATTTGCAATCCCTGATCAAAGCCACGCGCGCCCTGTCCGCAGAAATCCGGCTGGATGATCTGCTCAGGAAAATGCTTTCCCTGCTGTTGGAGAATGCCGGTGCCCAAAAGAGCGTCTTTGTCCTCAGACGGGAGAATCAGTTTTTCATCGAAGCTGTCGGAACAGCAGAGCCGGGCGATGTTGTCATCAACTCCGTCCCTTTGGATTCGGTCAGAAACACAGAACAGGCGGTCTCCCTGATCCGCTATGTCATCCGCACGGAGGAAAGCCTGGTGTTGGACAATGCCCTTGCCGAAGGGGATTTCATCAATGACGACTACATCCGGCAGAATCAGGCAAAGTCGGTTCTGGTCGCACCGATTCTGCATCAGAACCAGTTGATGGGCGTGGTTTATCTGGAAAACAACCTGACGCCCGGCGCGTTTACAGAGGACCGGCTGGAAGTGGTCAGCGTACTGGCGGCCCAGGCAGCCATTTCCATTGAAAACGCCCGTCTGTATGCCACCCTGGAAGAGAAGGTTGCGGCACGCACACAGGAATTGCAAAATGCCCTCACCGACCTGAAAGCGGCCCAGTCCCGACTGGTCCAGTCGGAGAAGATGGCAGGACTTGGCACAATGGTGGCCGGCGTGGCCCATGAAATCAACAACCCGGTCACGTTCATTTACACCGGTGCGCTGAACAATGAACAGCAACTCCACGATCTGAAGGATTTCATCTTCAGACTGACCGGGGAGGATGTGGATTCCGAAATCCGCCAAGCGTTTGAGGAACGGTTTTCCCCCATGTTCGACAACGTGAAGGCAGTCATTGACGGCGCTCAGCGGATTAAATCCGTCATCACGGACCTGCGAACCTTTTCCCGGTTAGATGAGGAGGAGCAGAAAACAGCCAGCGTCGTCGAGGGGTTGCGGTCAGCCATCGGCATCGTGCAGGCGAATTTTCATCAGCAAGTCGAATTTGGCTATAATTTTCAGGCAGATGCAGAATTGTTATGCTATCCGGCGCAGCTCAATCAGGTCTTTATGAACATTCTGGTCAATGCCTGTCAATCCGTTATCGAAAAGCAGGCTGTAACCGGGGGAAAGGTCAGCGTGAGCACCCATATTCACAATCGATGCTTTGTTGTTCGGATAGAAGATGAGGGAACTGGCATCCCTGAAGAAGTTCGGGGGAAAATTTTCGAGCCGTTTTTTACGACCAAGCCGGTGGGTCGGGGCGTCGGGCTGGGGCTGTCCATATCTTATGAAATTGTACGAAAACACGGCGGAGAGATCGGGGTTCAGTCTGAAACAGATAAAGGGACGATCTTCAGTGTTTCTCTGCCGCTATGCCCGTAGAATTAAACTTAAACTTGCACTTAAACTTAAACTTGATCCCGAATGTGAATATTCTTGAACTTGAACATTCCTGATTCTAACGGATTTTGTGGTTCTGTATAATTTCAAACGGTAGAGAAACGCAGAGAACGCAGAGAACGCAGAGAAACGCAGAGAAACGCAGAGATTCGGATGAGACTCCGCGGTCCTCTGCGTCCTCTGCGTCCTCTGCGTTAAAAAAACAGATTCGGACCACAAAATCCGTTAGAATCAGGAACATTCCTGCTTCTAACG
>JAUCGI010000006.1:0-61672 GCA_030378035.1 Desulfobacterales bacterium HSG2 | reverse complement strand
TCAAACGGTCAGAGAAACGCAGAGAACGCAGAGAACGCAGAGAAACGCAGAGATTCGGATGAGACTCCGCGGTCCTCTGCGTCCTCTGCGTCCTCTGCGTTAAAAAAACAGATTCGGACCACAAAATCCGTTAGAATCAGGAACATTCCTGCTTCTAACGCTTTTTGTGGTTCTGTATAATTTCAAACGGTCAGAGAAACGCAGAGAACGCAGAGAACGCAGAGAAACGCAGAGATTCGGATGAGACTCCGCGGTCCTCTGCGTCCTCTGCGTCCTCTGCGTTAAAAAAACAGATTCGGACCACAAAATTCGTTTACGGACAAGTTTAAGTGCAAGTGCAAGTGCAAGTGCAAGTTTAAGTGCAAGTTTAAGTTTAAGTGCAAGTGCAAGTGCAAGTGCAAGTGCAAGTATAAAGGAGTTATCGTAATGCCTTTGTTTGATAAAAAGAAACTGGCAAAAATTCAGGCAGAAGATGTGGTTAGAAAAGACCATACGATCCTGATTGTTGATGATGAGCTGCACATCCGCATAGTGCTGTCACAGATGCTTGAAAAGCATTACAATGTTCTCGTCGCGGGCGACGGAGAGGAGGCACTGGAACTGGTGCAGAATCATCCGACCCCGGAACAAATCCGTCTCATTCTGTGCGATCAGCGAATGCCGCGTATGAATGGCGTTGAATTTCTGAAAAAAACCCTTCCCATTATTCCGAATGCGATTCGGATCATAGTGACGGCATACACGGATGTTGAATCGATTATCGCCTCGGTGAATCAGGCTCAAATCTACAAGTTCATCGTCAAGCCGTTCGATAAGGATGATTTGCTGCTGACGATTCAGCGTGCTTTGGAAGCATTCGATTTAAAAGAAAGAAACGTCCAACTGATTGACGAATTAAAGGCGATCAATGCCGATTTGGAAGATCAGGTGGCAAAACGCACTGAGGAATTACGCCGGGAGCGGGACAGGGCAGAGATGTATTTTGACTTTGCCGCAGTCATCATGCTTGCCATAGATGCCAATCAGAATGTGGCACATATCAACAGAAAAGGATGTGAAATACTTGGCTATGCGAAAGATGAAATCATTGGCAGGAACTGGTTTGATCATTTTCTGCCCGCGGATATCAGGGTGAAAGTAAAGACTGTATTTGGGGAATTGATAAAAGGAGATATTGAGCCTGTTGAATATTTTGAAAATACTGTTCTGACCCGCGGCGGAGAAGAACGACTGATTGCATGGCATAATACGATCCTTAGAAACGAAAACGGTGAAATCACCGGCACACTCAGTTCGGGAGAGGATATCACCGAGAGACGGTTGGCGGATAAGGCGATACAGGAGTCCGAGATTCGCTATCGCACACTGATAAAGAACGCGCCGCTGGGCATCGGGATGGCCACATTGGAAGGGGAGATTATCACCGCAAACGACCAGATATGCAAGATGTTCGCTTTGCCCATGGCCAAACTAAAGCAGTCCAACTTGCGCAATTCCTACCGCTATCCCGAACAGCGGGATGTGCTGCTTGAACATATACGACGCGATGGTTATGTCCGCGATTTCGAGGCCGAGATGATTCGTTCCGACGGCTCGACATTTCATGCCAGCATAACGGTCAGCCGAATCACCTTCGACGGAGAGCCGAGGCTCCTGACCCTAGTTATCGACAGCACCGAACGCATACAGGCCCAGGAAGAAATGATGAAACTGAAAGCCGTTTTCGACAATGCCAATTTTGGTGCCGCTATTGCGGATACGGATGGAAATATCAGCTATATCAATGAATGTTTTGCAGACTCACACGGATACAGACCTGATGAACTGATCGGACAGAATCTCAGCATTTTTCACAAGGAAGAACAGATGGAACAAGTAACAAAAAGCATTCGTAAACTGCTGAATACCGGTCAGGTCAGTGCTGAGGAAGTCTGGCATACCCATCGTAATGGCATGGTGTTTCCCATGCTTATGAATGGTATTATCATTAAGGATCAGAAAGGCCGGCCGGCATTTATGGCTGCTACGGCAATTGACATCACTGAGCGGAGGCTGGCACAGGAACAACTCAGGGAATATTCGGAACGATTGGAGGAGATGGTCGAGGAACGCACCCGGGAACTCGAAAAGACCCAGGAGGAATTGCTGATCAAGGAACGTCTGGCCGTGCTGGGCCATTTTGCGGGCAGCATATCCCATGAACTGCGTAACCCGTTAGCGACGATAGACACTTCTGTGTATTTTCTGAAAATGAAAATGGGAACCGGTGAGGAAAAAATCCGGCAACACTTGGAACGCATTTCATCCAATGTGAGGAAATCAACGGCCATTATCCAAAGCCTTTTAAACCTGTCCCAAATGGAAAAACCGAGGACGGAAAAGATCAACTTAACGGATCTGATTTCCGAGACGCTGGACAGCGCTAAAATTCCCGATACGGTCAAAGTCGTTTTGAATTTATCTGACAAACGTATTTTTGTCGATGTCGAAACCGAACAAATGCGCATGGCCTTGAAAAATGTCATCAAAAACGCGGTGCAGGCCATGAATGATACGGGAAAACTGACGCTTACGGCACAACCTGCGGAGTCGGGTCAGATCGAACTCTCGGTGGCCGACACCGGCCCGGGAATTCCGCCTGAACATCTCGAAAAAGTGTTTGAACCGTTGTTCAGTACCAAGACCCACGGTATCGGATTCGGTCTCTCCATCACGAAAATGATTGTTGAAAATCACGGGGGAAGCATACGAGCGGAATCCGATCCCGGGACAGGGGCAACTTTCACCATTACTTTGCCGATGGCCGAAAAGAAGGAACAGGGACTTGAAAATAGTGCTTGACCAAACAATGATAAACTGGTATGGTAATATTTTTTCCGATTATAACGCCTTTTGGGGAGGTCTGGGAATATGACAACGGATAGGAGGATTAAAACGGATATGTCCGTTTCATCCCCGGAATCCGCTGTCATGTCTGACCGGGAATATCCGTTTAATCCCGAAATCCGTTGTCATATTCCCGGGCCTCCCCGAAGTCCGTTATAATCAGCATTTTTGCCCGGGATGACAGGGGTGGAGCCTCTGAAAACGGAGTTCCCCAAAAGGCGTTATAATCAGTATTTTTTCTGATTAGGACGCTGTGTTTATACTCATCCTGACGGATTAAAAAAAATAAGTAAGTAACAAGATTTTACTAATCGTTCAAAAACAAATAAAAAAGGTGGTGAAAAATGATGAAAATAAAATTGTCTTTCGCTGTATCTGTTCTGGGACTCTTTGTCCTTTGGTTCCTTTGCACAGGATGCGACAGACAGGAAAATCACACAGAACCTTCACTAAAAGGTATTGAGATGCCGAAACATCTGAATTCGGACGGTGCCGAAGTGATTGTCAGAGGCAAAATCAATAAAGTGAATCCGGCATTTTTCGATTTGGATACCCTCATGAAATTTCCGTGTGTCTCCTTTGAGGAAAAGAATGCTTGGAAAAATGAGGTCCAATCGTATGTCGGCGCATCACTTTGGCAGGTACTGCGTTTTTTGGAACCCGATCCGTCCGCAACCCTGATCGATGTCATTGCCGCCAATGATTACAAGGCCAGCATAAGAATAGCGGATATCCGAAAATATGAATACATTTTGTCATACAAACTGAACGGAAAGCTTTACAAACAGCATGAACCGGCAAGGGACAAAGGACCCGTCGCCATTGCCATCAATTTTGGCAAACACCCGGAATTGCCTCGTGAAATATATAAACATCAACTGGTCTGGTATGTAAGAACCATCATTGTCAAATAAACTGGGAGAACAGCATCAATATGGAAAAAAGAAAAAAGACAAAACTCTCCTTCATAGCGCTTTGCATTATCGGGATATGTCTTGTCGCATGCATGTCTTCACTGTCAGCACAGATTCAGGAGATGAGCGTAACGACGAAAGCGGAACGACTCTTTTTTGAAAAAAACATTTTTCAGCAAAGTGCGTTTGTGAACAAATCCGTTCTTACCTTTGAAAGAATCATGCAATATGAGGAGGGTCTGAAAAATAAGGAAACCATTATCAATGAGTTGGTCTCTCTGAACAAAGCTGTTATTGCGCATCTGGATATCGGGGAACAGATCAATCTGGAAATTATCGGCAAATTGCCGGAAAATGATCCGCTCATGCTGAAATATAATCTCAAATCGCTGATACCCCGACTCCGAAACATTTCCCGTGCAATTGCCGAAACAAACCGTCACTTGGAACAGACGGTTTCCCGGGCGGACGTCTTAAACCTTTTACTTCAATATCAAAAGGACATCCAATTATGGCTGGAAATCATCCGTCATCACCTGAACATTCATTCACAGATTCAAAGCGTCTTTTTTTCATTGCTGGATCAGACCATCGGAAAAACTATCGACAGTCTGAGCACACTGATCCGTGTTTTAATTCTTTTTGCTTTTCTTTATACCCTTCTGATGGGGCTGTTTTTTGTCGAACAGCGACGGGAAATCATTGAAAGAAAGCGGACAGAAGAAGAAATATATCGCCGTGAACAGGAATTCAGGGCGTTAGCGGAGAATTCTCCGGATATCATTGCCCGTTTTGATAAGAAACTCCGCCATGTTTATGTTAATCCTGCTGTTGAAGCCGCAACAGGGATGTCCCCCAAAGCCTTTATCGGAAAAGACCATCAGGCGTTAGGCATGCCGAAGGGAGTTTATTCTGTCTGGCAGAAGAACTACCGGGAGATTTTCGCCACAGGGCAAAAGAGAGTTGTGGATTTCACTTTCCCGACGCCTGCCGGTTTAACGTATTTCCAGGCCATTATGGTTCCGGAATATGCACGGGACGGGTCGGTGGCGCATGTGTTAAGTGTTGCCCGTGATGTCACAGAGATGAAACTGGCACAACAATCGCTGCAAAAGGCTCAGGAGGAACTGCTCCTGAAGGAACGCCTGGCTGTGCTGGGTCATTTTGCAGGGAGCATATCCCATGAACTGCGCAATCCGTTGGCAGTGATTGACGGCTCCGCCTATTTTCTGAAAATGAAACTCGGAAATTCGGATGAAAATATCGACAGATCCCTCGAGCTTATTTCCGCAAACGTGAAGAAATCAGTGGCCATTATCGAAAGCCTGCTGAACCTCTCCCGAATGGAAAAGCCGAAGATGGAAAAGAATGATCTGACGGATCTGATTACCGAGACGCTTCGCAGCGCCAAAATTCCCGACACGGTCGAGGTGGTTTCAGACATGCCTGACAAGGATATCTTTGTCGATGTTGAAACCGAACAAGTCCGAATGGCATTGAAAAACATCATTAAAAATGCGACACAGGCGATGAGCGATGCGGGAAAACTCACGATCAAGTTACGGTCTTCGGAATCAGGACAGGCTGAACTCTCAGTGGCCGACACCGGCCCGGGAATTCCGCCCGAACGACTTGAAAAAGTTTTTGAACCGCTGTTCAGCACCAAGCCCCACGGCATCGGGTTCGGCCTCTCCATCACGAAAATGATTGTTGAGAATCACGGGGGAAGGGTACGGGCGATATCCGATTCCGAAGGGGCGACATTTATCTTAACATTACCTGTTAGCAAAAAAGGAGAAAACAAATGAAAATGAATATCATGGTTGTGGATGACAATCAGGATCTGGCAACCAATCTGACAGACATTCTGCAAGAGGCCGGATACGCAACCGCTGTCGCTTATGACGGAAAAAGCGCGGTTGAGCTGTGCCGCTCGCAGCAATTCGACTTGGTGCTCGTGGATTACAAGCTTCCGGACATGGACGGGCTGCAACTACAGGAACGATTATCGGAAATCATCCGTGCGGATTATATGATTATCACCGCACATGCTTCCATCGAAAGCGCGGCCCGGGCGGTTCATCGAAAAGAGATTGTCGGGTATGAAACCAAGCCCCTTGACATGGACCGGCTGCTGGCATTTATTCAGCAGGTCTCGGACCGCAGGCAGGCTGAAGAAAACCTGCAACTGGCATTGGAAGAATCAAAGCGATACGCCAGGGAGACCGCGGCTCTTCTGGAAGGTTCCCGCGCTGTCCTCGAACAGAACGATTTTGGGTATGCCGCCCGAAAAATATTTGATATCTGCTCAGAATCAGTCGGTTCCGCCGCGGGATATGTGGCCCTTGTTTCTGAAAACGGCGATCAGAACGAAGCCCTCTTTCTGGAAAGCGGGGAACACATTCATCCGCACCTGCTTATGCAGGCTCGCGCCATGGAAAAGGAGGTCTGCAAATCGGGCAAGCCCGTCTGTGAAAATGATTTTCCCGGGAGTCAGTGGACGGCAAATCTGCCGGAGGGTCATGTTCCGCTGGAGAATGTCATGGTGATGCCGCTGAAAATCCGGGAAAAGGTGGTCGGCGTCATGGGGTTTGCCAACAAACCCGGCCCGTTCACCCGGTCCGATCTCCGTCTGGCCGAGGGATTCTGCGAATTTGCATCCATCGCCCTGAATAACGCAACAACTCTGGAATCACTGGAAAAGGCCAGGGAAGATGCGGAATCGGCTTCCCGGGCCAAAACCCGGTTTCTGACCAATATGAGCCATGAAATCCGCACCCCCATGAACGCGATCATGGGGTTCTCCCATATTCTGATGGACCAAAGAGAGACCTCTTTTCTGTCTGATGAGTATCGGCAGTTTCTGGAAAACATTCATGCCAGCGGCGAGCATCTCATGACCCTCATCAGTGATATCCTGGAAATATCCAGGATCGAGGCCGGGAAGATTGAACTTTTCAAAGAGGAGATCAACCTCGGAGATCTGATGAAAGGCATCGCCACTGTCTATGAACCTATGGCAGATCAGAAAGGGGTGTACCTCACTCATGAAGTTGATCCCGGACTGCCCGGAAGCATCTGTTCCGACCGCGGCAAGCTCACTCAGATCATAATCAATCTGCTCGGCAACGCGATCAAATTCACACCCGCGCGGAAAGAGGTTGACCTGAAAGTGTTTGAGGAGGAGAATTCCCTCGTCATCAGGGTGACGGATCAGGGAATCGGCATTCCTCATGACAAGCAGGAAGTCATCTTTGATCCTTTTGAACAGGCGGACAACTCCAACACCCGTCAGCACGGCGGAACGGGTCTGGGCCTGGCCATCACCAGACGGCTGGTCGAATTTATGGAGGGAACAATTTCACTGGCAAGCGAGGAGGGAACGGGCACCCGGATGAGTGTGAGGCTTCCTCTGAAAGTTGCCGAAGATCGCACCTCAGTTTCATCCCCTGCGAGAGAGGAGGAGAGCAGTCCGGGAGTTCACATCTTTTCCAAGGCAAGCATGATCCTGGTCATTGAGGACGAGTGGTTCAATCAGAAACTGATAGAGGCCCTGTTAAACAAAATGGAACTGGAAGTCGCCATTGCCGACGACGGAGAGAGCGGGGTCGAAAAGGCGATGAAAATGAAGGCGGAAGGCCGTCCCCCGGATCTGATATTCATGGACATCCAGCTCCCGGGAATGAACGGGATGGAGACCACCCGGCAGATTCGCCGGGATCCTGATTTCAGAGAAACGCCGATTGTGGCATTGTCCGCCGACGCTTTCACAGAGCAGCAGCGGGAAGCGTATGACGCCGGGCTGACCGATTATATCGCCAAGCCGTTATCGCTCGACAATCTTGTTGCTGTTTTGAAAAAGTATTTGCGGTAAAAATGAAGAGAAAGGAGAAAAAAATGAAGAACCATCACTCAGACAAACGGCAAAGGATTCAGTGCGGGATAGCGATGATATGCATCCTGATGACGCTGTTTGGAATTCAAGCGGCCGAATCGAAAGATTCGGCCCCTGTTACCGGCGGAGAGATTAAAGCAAGTCTTTACGCCACCCCGCATCATCTGAACCCGGCCATCCAATCGGGGCTGGCCACCGCGTTCCCGGGCGCTCAGATTTTCGCGGGACTGGTGCGCTATGACAATCAATGGAATCCGCACCCGTATCTTGCGGAAAAATGGGACATCTCACCGGACGGACTGACCGTCACCCTGCACTTGCGGAAGAATGCGGTTTTCCATGACGGGAAACCGATCACATCCGAGGATGTGGCGTTTTCCATCATGACCGTGAAAGCACATCATCCGTTTCAATCCATGATGGCCCCGGTGGGAAAGGTGGACACACCAACCCCCCACACCGTCATTGTTCGGCTTGTGAAACCGCATCCCGCGCTGCTGCTGGCCATGTCGGCGGCGCTGTTGCCGATTCTTCCCATGCATGTGTATGGAAGCGTGGAAAAAGTCAGAGATCATCCGGCCAATATGAACCCCGTCGGTTCCGGGCCGTTCAGACTGAAAGAATTCGTCAGGGGAAAGCATATTCTGCTTGAAAAGAACAGGGAGTTCTTTATCAAAGACCGTCCTTATCTGGATCATATCCATATAAAGATCATTAACAATTTGCAGGAAGAGTCCATGAGTTTTGAAGTGGGGGATACCCAGTTGATGTTATCGTTTCATAATTTAAAAAAAATGAGATATCTGAGTATGCTCGACCATACGGTCACCCTCACTGACGCCTTCAAAGGGACTGGTCCCATTGGCTGGCTCGCGTTCAACCTGCGGAAAAAACCGTTTGATGATTTGCGAGTCCGAAAAGCATTTGCATACACCATTGACCGTGAATTTATTGTCAGGACATTATTTGAAGGTCAGACCAATATGGAAACCGGTCCCATTTCATCCCACAGCCCGTTTTATTCAAAAGACGTGAACCTTTATCCCCAGAACTTCAAACTGGCGAACAAGCTGTTGGATGAAGCCGGATATGCTCGGGACGCGAACGGTCGAAGATTTGCCTTTCGTTTGACATACATACCACACAAAACCGGAAATTTTTTTCAAATCTGCGACTACCTCCGTCATCTTTTTCTGCTGAAACTGGGGGTGGAAGCAAACATTGAGAACCCTGAAACCTTTACGGAATGGGCTGGGAAAGTATCTGACTGGGATTTTGATGTGACATTGGACAGTGCCTATAACTGGGGGGATCCGGTGATCGGCGTCCACCGAACGTATTTCACTTCCAATATACGCAAAGGGGTGATCTGGTCGAATACCCAGGGATACAGCAACCCGGTCGCGGACAAACTGATGGAACAGGCCGGTTCCGAACCCGATTTCAGAAAACGGCATGCACTGTACGGGCAATTCCAGAAAATCATAACGGACGATCTGCCGGTATATTCGCTGTATGAAAGAAAGATGCTCCTCATTCATCACAAAGATATCGCCGGTTTCGGACAGAGCATATGGGGCGTCATGACACCTCTGGACAATCTCTTTTGGAAGGGCGACACACCATGAGTGACGAAAAGAAAAGAATTCATAAGGGAATCTCCCATAAAGTTCTGACGGGTCTTATGTTTATCGTGTTGGCGGCGATCCTATCGGGCGCGGTGGCAAAATATTTTTTTACCCGGTTTGAGACACTTTTCAAATCCATACCCGACCGACAACTGCCGGCGCTCATCACCGCGTCCGAACTGGTGAAGGGGACGGAAAAACTGATTTCTTATGCTCCCGATATCGTGCTGAACAACAACACCCTTTTTTTGGAAAACCTAGGCCGGGAAATCGACATTCGTTTTCACGAAGATCAGCGGCTGATCAGACAACTTCGGGAAACGGGATTTGAAAACACAGGCGATCTTCCGGGCCGTTTCAAACAGCTTTACCATAACCTGCAGGAGCTGATCGCTCTTGTTGTCCGGGATACCGAAATCAGCCAGCGAATGCTTCAGATCGATCAGTACATCCGGAAGACAGCCCGTTCATCAGAATCTCTCAAAAATGGGAAACCGCATCAGATCCGGGAAGCATTCATTCAGATATTCAACTTGCTGCATGATCTTCCCAACATTTCGAGTTCCCAGGAACTCAGGGTGTATGAGACACAGATTTATGAATACAAGAGAATAACAGATAACGCATATCAGGACGGGATCCCTGGCATGGAAGCGTATGATCGGTATTATAAAATAACAGAACGCTACGGAACTGGCACACAGGGATTGCTGCACTTGGCGCGGGACCATCTTAGGCAACGGACACAGATTCAGGGCAATCTGGTTGATATCAAATTCCTGTCGAATGAACTGACTAAGCAGACGGATCAGGTCTTTGCCATTGTTTCAGCGGATATTCAGGAAAAAAGCCTGAAACTTGGAAAAGAGCTCCGGATGCTCGGCAATCTCTTCATAGCGATCCCGGTTGTCATTGTTTTCAGTGCATTCCTTATTTTCCTCTTCATTCGTCAGTCCGTCATCGGCAGAGTTCTTGCACTGGAACAATGCATGCGGGCCTATATGGAGGGAAACCCGGTCCCGATTCCGAGCGAGGGGGATGATGAAATATCGAGCATGTCCCAGTCGGTCTCATTTTTCATTGAAAAACGCAATGAATATGAGTCCGAGCTGAAACAGGCCAAAATGGCAGCGGAAAAAGCAAACCGGGCCAAAAGTGTGTTTCTGGCCCGCATGAGCCACGAACTCCGCACCCCGCTCAACGGTATTCTCGGATACGCGCAGATACTCAGCCGAGATCCCCTGGTTTCCCATAAGCAACTCCGGGGACTGAATATTATCGAGCAAAGCGGCAATCACCTGTTAAGCCTGATCAATGATATCCTGGACCTGGCCAAAATCGAATCCGGCAAAGTGGAACGGAATCCTGTTGCGTTCCATCTGCCGGATCTCATAAAAAACGTCGGTGATATGATAAAAGTTCGGGCTGAACACGAGGGAATTCTCTTTCAGGCCAGTCTGTCAGACGATCTTCCGGACTGGGTTTCCGGAGATGAACGCCTTCTGCGTCAGGTGCTGCTGAATCTGCTGGGCAATGCCGTGAAGTTTACGGATGCGGGAAAAGTGGAATTGAAGGTGGGAATCGGAGATCGGGAATCAGCTTCTGATTCCCCTTCCCTGATACCTGTCAGCTTTGAAATCCGTGACACCGGCGTGGGGATTTCCGCTGAGGATTTGCAACGCATCTTTATGCCGTTTCAGCAAGTCGGCGACTCCGAACGCCGGGCCAAAGGTACGGGACTCGGTCTGAGCATCAGTCAGAACCTGATCCGGGTGATGGGGAGTCAACTGAATGTGGAGAGCACTCCCGGAAAAGGAAGCTGTTTCCGGTTTGAAATCAGCCTGCCCGCGATTGCAGGGAAGGCTGTTGTTTCAAAGCGTGAAACTCGGCAAATCGTGGGCGTGCAAGGAAAAAAGCCGACCATTCTGGTGGTTGACGATCACTTTGAAAACCGGGCCATATTGAAGGATATCCTGACGTCGCTGGGCATTGCCGTCACAGAAGCTGAAAACGGAAGCACCGGACTGGCAGCAGCACTGGCATCCCGCCCTGAGGCCATCATTACCGATCTGATCATGCCGGAGATGGACGGATTCGAACTGATCCGCCGCATCCGGGAGACCCGGGAACTTGAACATACCGTGATCATTGCTGCTTCGGCAAGTGCGTATGATACGGATCGCCGGAAATCCGTCAAACTGGGAAGCAATGCCTTTCTGAGCAAACCGATTCAGGTGGACGACATCCTTGGACAGTTGCAGCAGCTTATGGGACTGGAATGGATTTACCAGGAGAGAGACCCGAAATCGGACGATGCGGATGCGGATGAGAACATAATGGTTTTCCCGGGAAAAGATGCTATTGAAAGGTTATATCAGTTGGCCCTCATCGGGTCAGTCAATCGGTTGAAACATGATGTGGAAGCTCTGGAAAAAGGTGATTCCCGCCTGAAACCGTTTGCCGGAAAAATGTATCAGTTCATTGCGGAATTTCAGATGGAAAAAATCGGAGAATGGCTGGAACCCCTTATGCAACGGGAAGGAGAATAAAGAATGGACCCGGAATCCAAAGGCACAGTCTTACTGGTGGATGACGAGCCGAAAAACTTGGCGGTACTGAACACATATCTGTCTGAATCCGGCTATGAAGTGCTGGCCGCGCTGAACGGCGAGGCCGCGCTGAATCGGGTTCGGCACATACTCCCGAATATCATTCTCCTGGATATTGTCATGCCGGGTATGGACGGATTTGAAACCTGCCTGCGTTTGAAGGAAAATGAAAGGACAAAGGAGATTCCGGTTTTGTTTATGAGCGTTGTTGCGAACCCGGAAGAGAAGGTTAAAGGGTTTGAAGCGGGCGCGGTCGATTTCATTACCAAACCGTTTCAGGTGGAAGAGGTCATGGCACGGGTTCAGACGCATCTCTCCCTGCAACAAATGCGAAAAGAGATTGAGAACAAAAATGCCGCGCTTGAACAGGAGATCGCAGTTCGCAAGCGTGCGGACGAACGGCTTAGGAAATATTCGGAGCGTCTGGAGGAAATGGTTGAGGAACGCACCCGGGAATTGAAAAAAGCCCAGGAGGAATTGCTTCTGAAAGAACGCCTGGCCGTGCTGGGTCATTTTGCGGGCAGCATTTCCCATGAACTGCGCAACCCGCTGGCCGTGATTGACAGTTCCGCCTATTTTCTGAAAATGAAACTCGGAAATTCGGATGAAAAGATCAACAGACAACTCGGGGTTATTTCCAGAAACGTGAAAAAGTCCACGGCCATTATCGAAAGCCTGCTGAACCTCAGCCGGATGGAAAAGCCGAAGATGGAAAAGAATGATCTGACGGATCTGATTACCGAGACGCTTCGCAGCGCCAAAATTCCCGACACGGTCGAGGTGGTTTCAGACGTGCCTGACAAGGATATCTTTGTCGATGTTGAAATCGAACAAGTCCGAATGGCATTGAAAAACATCATTAAAAATGCGACACAGGCGATGAGCGATGCGGGAAAACTCACGATCACGTTACGGTCTTCGGAATCAGGACAGGCTGAACTCTCAGTGGCCGACACCGGACCGGGAATCCCGCCCGAACAACTCGAAAAAGTTTTTGAACCGCTGTTCAGCACCAGGACGCACGGCATCGGGTTCGGTCTCTCCATCACGAAAATGATTGTTGAGAATCACGGAGGAGCCATAAGAGCGAAATCCGGTCCCGGAACAGGGGCAACTTTCAGCATTACTTTGCCGATGGCCGAAAAGAAGGAACAGGGGCCTGGAAACAGCGCCTGGCCAAGCAATGCAAACAATGATAAACTGGAGAATGATAATAAATAAAAGCCAAGAAGTTAGCGGAGAAATATCATGACGGATCATGAGACATTTGAAAGTGACAGACACGAAATCCTTGTTGTTGAGGATACCCCGGAAAGTCTCCGGCTTCTGATGGACATTCTGACAAATCATGGATATCGGGTGCGCCCGGCCTTGAACGGCTCCCTTGCGCTGAGATCAGCGTCCGTTAAGACGCCGGACATGATCCTGCTGGATGTGAAGATGCCGAACATGGACGGGTACGAGGTTTGCCGCCGTCTGAAGGCGGATGAGCGCACTCGTGAGATCCCGGTCATTTTCATCAGCGCACTCGGCGAAACAGCCGAAAAAATCGAAGGCTTCAAAGCCGGAGGGGTTGACTATATTACCAAACCGTTTGAGCTTGAAGAAGTGTTGGCAAGGGTCGGGACGCATCTGCATTTGCGTGAACTGACCAGTCGCCTTGAAGAGAAAGTGCATGAATTGCAAAAAACCCGGGAGGAATTGCTATTGAAGGAACGTCTGGCCGTACTGGGAAATCTGGCAGGGAGCATATCCCATGAAATCCGCAACCCTTTGGCTGCCATTGACAGTTCAGTCTATTTTTTGAATATGAAACTCGGCGATTGTGATGAAAAAATCCGGGAACATCTCGTCCGCATCAGCAAAAATGTGAGAAAAGGCACGGCAATTATTGAAAGTCTGCTCAATCTGGCCCGTATGGAAAAGCCGGTTACTCAGCATTATGATCTGGCCCGGTTTATCTCCGAAACATTGGATGCCGTTCCAATTCCGGAAATGATAGAGGTTTCAGTGCATTTCCCGGGGCATCCTGTTTTTATCCTTGCGGATGGCCACCAAATCCGGATGGCGTTGGAAAATATTATTAAAAATGCGGTTCAGGCCATGGACGGAGCGGGTAAGCTCACGTTTTCGACAAACTTCCCGGAAACAGGACAGGTTGAACTCGGGGTGGCGGATACCGGGCCGGGAATCCCGCCGGAGCATATCGAAAAAATATTTGAACCCCTGTTCACCACCAAGGCCCGGGGGATCGGGTTCGGTCTCTCCATCACAAAAATGATCATCGAAAATCACGGGGGAACGATACGGGCGGAGACCAAGCCCGAAACGGGGGCCGGCATTATTATTTCGTTGCCGCTCGCTCCTCGTGAGATATCAAATCAACTGATTACCACAACAATTGCCGAAAGGGAGAACAGAAATGAATGAATCATCATTGAAAATCCTCGTGGCGGATGACAATCAGGATATGGCTGACAGTCTCCGGGATATTCTGGACGAAAAAGGCTGCACCACGGCGGTCGCGCCGGACTGAAAAAGCGTGACCGATCTGTGCCGCAGGAACCATTCGGTCTGGTGCTTTTGGATTACAAACTGCCGGACATGGACGAACCCTTTATTTTAACATTACCTGTCAGCAAAAAAGGAGAAAACAAATGAAAATGAATATCATGGTGGTGGATGACAATCAGGATCTGGCAACCAATCTGACAGACATTCTGCAAGAGGCCGGATACGCAACCGCTGTCGCTCATGACGGAAAAAGAGCGGCTGATCTTTGCCACTCGCGGCAATTCGACCTGGTGATCGTGGATTACAAACTTCCGGACACGGACGGGCTGCAACTACAGAAACGATTATCGGAAATCATCCGTGCGGATTATATCATCATCACCGCGCATGCTTCCATCGAGAGCGCGGCCCGGGCGGTTCATCGGAAGGAGATTGTCGGGTATGAAACCAAGCCCCTTGACATGGGCCGGCTGCTGGCATTCATTCAGCAGGTCGCGGACCGCAGGCAGGCTGAGGGAGACCTGCAACTGGCACTGGAAGAGTCAAGGCGATACGCCGGAGAGACAGCGGCGCTTCTGAAAGCTTCCCGCGCGGTCCTCGAACAGAGCGATTTTAAGTGTGTCGCCCGAAAAATACTTGATATCTGCTCGGAATCAGTCGGTTTCACCGCAGGATATGTGGCCCTTGTCTCTGAAAACGGCATTCAGAAAGAAGTCCTATTTTCAGAAAGCGGGGAACGTGACCGCACTGTTTACCCGCACCTGCATACACATTCCTGCGGTCTGGAAAAGGAGGTATGCAAATCAGGCAAACCCGTCTGTGAAAATGATTTTCCCGGGAGTCAGTGGGCGGCAAATCTGCCGGAGAGTCATGCTCCGCTGAACAATGTCATGGTGATGCCGCTGAAAATCCGGGAAAAGGTGGTCGGCGTCATGGGGCTTGCCAACAAACCCGGCCCGTTCACCCGGTCCGATCTCCGTCTGGCTGAGGGATTCTGCGAATTTGCATCCATCGCCCTGAATAACGCAATGACTCTGGAATCACTGGAAAAAGCCAGGGAAGATGCGGAATCGGCTTCCCGGGCCAAAACCCGGTTTCTGAATAATATGAGCCATGAAATCCGCACCCCCATGAACGCGATCATGGGGTTCTCCCATATTCTGATGGACCAGAGAGAGACCTCTTTTCTGTCTGATGAGTATCGGCAGTTTCTGGAAAACATTCATGCCAGCGGCGAGCATCTCATGACCCTCATCAGTGACATACTGGAAATATCCAGGATCGAGGCCGGGAAGATAGAACTTTTCGAGGAGGAGATCAACCTCGGAGATCTGATGAAAGGCATCGCCACTGTCTATGATCCCCAGGCAGTCCGGCAAGGGGTGCGCCTCTCTTATGCGGTTGATCCCGGACTGCCCGGAAGCATCTGTTCCGACCGCGGCAAGCTTACTCAGATCATAATCAATCTGCTCGGCAACGCGATCAAGTTCACACCCGCGCGGAAAGAGGTCAGGCTGAAAATGCTTAAAGAGGAGAATTCCCTCGTCATCAGGGTGACGGATCAGGGAATCGGCATTCCTCATGACAAGCAGGAAGTCATCTTTGATCCTTTTGAACAGGCGGACAACTCCAACACCCGTCAGCACGGCGGAACGGGTCTGGGCCTGGCCATCACCAGACGGCTGGCCGAATTTATGGAGGGGACAATTTCACTGGTCAGTGAGGAGGGAACGGGCACCCGGGTGAGTGTCATTCTTCCCCTGAAAGAGACCGAAGGTTGCGCCTCAGTTCCATCCCCTGTAAGAGAGGAGGATATCCGTCCGGGAGTTCACAGCTTTTCCAAGGCAAGCATGATCCTGGTCATTGAGGATGAGTGGTTCAATCAGAAACTGATAGAGGCCCTGTTAAAGAAAATGCAAATGGAAGTCACCATTGCCGACGACGGAGAGAGCGGGGTCAGAAAGGCAATGGAAATGAAGGCGGAAGGCCAACCCCCGGATCTGATATTCATGGACATCCAGCTCCCGGGAATGAACGGGATGGAGACCACCCGGCAGATTCGCCGGGATCCTGATTTCAAAGAAACACCGATTGTGGCATTGTCCGAGGATGCCTTCATGGAACAGCAGCGGGAAGCTTATGACGCCGGGCTGACCGATTATGTCACCAAGCCGCTGTCGCTCGCCAAATTCGCTGCTGTCCTGAAAAAGTATTTGCGGTAAAGAAGGATTTGCTGATTATAACGGATTTAGGGAAGGCCCTGAACTTGCACTTGCACTTGCACTTAAACCCGCACCTGCCCTTAAACCCGCACCGCGTTCTCAGACTCCGGCCTGAGCGTGATCCGTCAGTGAGTGTCCGGGGTCTGAGTGCAAGTGTGAGTGCAAGTGCAAGCGCAAGTGCAAGTAGCCTTCCCTAAATCTGTTATAATCAGAAAAAATATACTGATTATAACGCTTTTTGGGGAGGCCTTGAACGTGAACGTGAACATCGGCTTGGGCCAAACCTGGGTGTGAGGCCGAACCCGTTTCCGAGCCTGAACCCGAGCCTGCCTGGGTTCACGTTCACGTTCACGTTCACGTTCACGTTTACGTTTACGTTCACGTTCACGTTCACGTTCAAGGCTCCCTAAATCCGTTATAATCAGAAAATATATTTAAAGGAGAAAGCAGGGATAAAAATGAAACCAAAATTGCAATTTGCACTTATTCTTTTCATCTTTCTGTCATTCGTAATTCCGGGATTTTGCTATGAAGGTAACGATCCGGAATCAAAGATATTTCAGTACCCATCTTCTCAAAATACCAGGGACACGCTGATCATTACCTTGAGAGACGATCTGCCGCCCCTGTCATTTCTGAATATTAAAGGAGAACCCGCTGGTTTTTTTGTGGATATGTGGAGATTGTGGGCGGATAAAACCGGGCAAAAAATCGAATTCCGGGCTACGGAGTGGAAAAACACGCTTGAAAGTCTGCAAAACCGCGCGGCGGATATTCATGGTACGCTCACTTATTCTGAAGAACGCGCCCGCTGGATGGGATTTTCTCAGCATTTTTATGAATTGAGCTTATGTGTTTTCTTTGTGAAAAATCGGGAAGAATTTCATAATATCACGGATCTCAAAGGGCTGAAAACCGGCATTACCGGCGGCACCATTATAGAGCGAAAAATGCAGCAGCACTATCCTGAAATTGACATTGTGACGTTCACCGCCATCGAAGACCTGGTTCATGCGGCAATGGACGGAAAAATCAGGGCGTTTGTCAGCACATCCGCATCGGTTTTGGTGATTTTACGCCGCCTGGGTCTGGCCGGCGAGTTTGGGTCAACAGATGAAACCCTTTTCCCAATCAAAATTCATGCGGGCGTTCTCAGGGAAAACAAAGAGTTGCTTCAATTGACGGACAAGGGTCTTGATGCCATATCCCATGAGGAACTGGCGGAAATCGAAAGCCGATGGATTCCGGACCCGGCAAAACGATATTACAGAAGGTCTCAGATTATCAGACTGACCAAAACGGAAGAGACATGGATGAAATATAATAAAGTGGTGAGGGTCAGTATCCCCGTGGTGTTTCCGCCGATGATGCATCTTGGGGAAGAGAACGATTTTCAGGGGATGATACCGGATTACCTGAATCTGATCAGCCTTCGGACAGGGATACGGTTTGATCTGGTTCCCGCGTCCCTGTCCGATCTGCCCGGGCGGGTCAGAACACGGCAAACCGATATGTTTCCGGATTTCATAAATCTTCAGTCGGATAATCATATAAGTCTTACCGATCCCTGTTTCTCGGTGGCATGGATCATTGTAAACCGGACAAGGGACCCGTTTGTAAGAAATGTGAAGGATTTGGCGGGGATGAAGGTCTCGCTGGTAAACAATATTCCTCTCTACGAACGTGTCATAAAGGATTACCCGGAAATCAGAGTCCATACCATTGATAACCCTTCTGATGGTCTTCGGTCGGTCGCATCAGGAAAGACGGATGCATTTATCGGTGCGCTTCCGGTCGTCGGATACCTGATTCGCAAGCATCATCTGGCCAACCTTAAAATCGCTGGTTCCGCGGGATACGATGATTTTTTGTTCAGATTTGCGGTCCGAAGCGATTATCCCGAATTAACGGGCATTCTTAACAAAGCGATTTATTCTGTTTCAGAGCATGAACATGATGCCATTTTTAAAAGAAATATGCCTGTCCGTTTTGAGCATGCGGCAGACTGGCAGGAAATTATTAAATGGACATTCGGATTATCGGGCATCTTTATTTTCATCGCTGGAATCAGCCTGTTTTGGAACCGGCGGTTATCGAAAGAGGTCAATGAACGCAAACGGGCAGAGGAGGCATTCCGGGAGAGGGTTAAGGAACTGACCTGCCTCTATGCGGTGAGTCATGACATCCAGGAAGATTGGCCCGTTGATGAGCTTTGCCGGCGCGCTGTCGGGCACCTGATTTCAGGCATGCAGTTCCCGGAGATCACCATGTCCCTGATTGAATTGAATGGCAAACAATTCAAATCCGGGAACTGCACCGAGGATGGGCTTTCGCACACCCTCCATGCGGAGATCAGAGTGCAAGGTGAGGTGCATGGGCAGTTGCGGGTCTGTTATACGGAGGAGAGGCCCTTCCTGATTCCCGATGAACAGAATCTGATCAACGGTATTGCCGAGGCTCTCAGCACTTGGCTTAACCGCAAGCTGGCAGAGGAAAAGCTAAAGGAATATTCGGAACATCTGGAAGATATGGTCAGGGAACGCACACAGGAATTGAAAAAAGCCCAGGAGGAACTGCTCCTGAAAGAACGCCTGGCCGTGCTGGGACATTTTGCGGGGAGCATCTCCCATGAAATCCGCAATCCCCTGGCCGCCATTGACAGCTCCGTCTATTTTCTGAAGATGAAACTCGGACAGGGCAATGAAAAAACACGTCAGCACCTGGAGCGTATCACCGCAAACATACACAAATCCGTTGCAATTATCGAAAGTCTGCTGAACCTGACCCGGATGGAAAAGCCGAACACGGAAAAGACTGATCTGAGTGATCTGGTCTCCGAGACGCTTCGCAGCGCCAAAATTCCCGAGACGGTCGAGGTGATTCTGAATTTGCCTGACAAAAATATTTTCGTCGATATTGACGCCGAACAAGTCCGGATGGCATTGAAAAACATCATTAAAAATGCGGTGCAGGCGATGAATGAGGCGGGAAAACTCACAGTCACGGCACAATCTGCCGAATTCGGTCAGGTTGAACTCTCAGTGTCCGACACCGGGCCGGGAATCCCGTCCGAACATCTCGGAAAAGTCTTTGAACCGCTCTTCAGCACCAAAACACACGGCATCGGGTTCGGTCTCTCCATCACCAAAATGATCATTGAAAATCACGACGGAGGTATAAGAGCGGAATCCGGCCCTGAAAGCGGGGCAGCGTTTATACTAACATTTCCAAAGAAAGGAGGATAATCCGATGAAGCAACAAATAACAAGAGAATGACGGCGATGGAATGCAGCTTGAAGTCACCATTGCCGAAGATGAATCGCATGAAACAATTCGAGTATATACTTAAACAACTCTTTAAGAAGGAGGAGATATGATGAGAAAACTTGTTTCACCCCTGATTATTATCGTTTTGCTTCTGCCGGTGAATGCCTTGGCGGAAAAACTTGTCTTTGCGGTTGCCACAGGTGTTCAGCCATATACGATAGTAGAGAAGGGAAAGATCACCGGCATGAACGTGGAGATCGTGCTGGAAGCCTGCAAACGCCTTGGAATCGAAGCGGAACTGATGCCGCTGTCCTGGGCCAGAGCGTTGAAAATTATCAAAAAAGGAGGTGCGGACGCCATCTTTTCAGGATACCGGACCAAAGAGCGGACCCAGTTCCTGTACTACCCTTCCGAGCCGATCAACAGCCTGAGAGTGATTATTTTCGCCCGTGAAGGAAGCGAGACAAAAGTGACTCGTCTCGAAGAACTGAAAGGCAAAACGGTGGGGCTGCTTCGCAAATATTCTTATGGCGAGAAGTTCGACAAATATCAGGGCGTGAAAAGGCAGCTCTACAACAGTGTGGACGAGCTGATAAAGGTGCTTGCCAAGGGCCGCACCGATCTGATCGTCGCACACGAAGGAATTTTCAGATACAGGTGCAAACAGGAGAACCTTCAGGACAGATTTGAGGCAGTTTATGTGATATCTGATGAGCCGCTGTATGTTGCGTTTTCCAAAAAAGCATTGGGTGAAAAAGGGAGCGCCTTGGCAGAGAAATTCAGCGGAGCCTTGCAACAGATGAAAAAGGAGGGGCTGGTTCAGAAAATTATGGAGAGATATCAGTAGGGTACAGAGGATCTTGCACTTAAACTTGCCACCCGCAATCAGACCCCCGGACTCCGGCCTGAACGTGCTCCGTCAGTGAATGTTCGGGGTCTGAGCATAAGTTTAAGTTTAAGTTTAAGTTTAAGTGCAAGGGCAAGGGCAAGGGATCCCGTTATAATCAGGCTGGTTGTTCGTCCGCGGGAACCACAGGGGACACAGAGAATCCGCGGAGGACAGCGGAGATTCTGGAGAAGCCATCCGCGGTTCCCTGTGCCTTCTCTGTGGTTAAAAACGGATTCGGACCACAAAATCCGTCAGAACCAGCAATATCACGGAAACGGCATCCTTCATAAAAGCCGAAAGTGGTTCACACTTTTTCCAACCGGCATTTCACATCCCACACAAAGGCACAAAGGTCACAAAGGACAAAAAAAGAATTCACCTGACACCCGAAAGTGTAAACCGACAAATGAAGGATGCCACGGAAACGCTTCACGAACGGGCCGTAATGACAAACTGGCAGATGGGAAACGCGGCCAGGAGTCTGGGGATGATCTCCCGCTGCCACGAGGGATGCAGGTGCATCAGGATTCCGCATCGAGAGAAATATTCATTTTCCGGGCAAGCCTGTCCAGTGTTTCCACGGCATCATCAAAATTGTAAGTGGAAGTCTGTAGAAGCAGTTCCCCAAGTAAAATTTCAGTTTCCGAGTTGGCGGAGCAATCCGGGGTTAAAGCGGTTTCAATTTCGCTGAGATAGTTTTCCGATTCCATAGGATCGGATTCTTTAAGACTTTTTTCAAGTTTTCGGAAAAGGTCAGGAAGTTCTGACAGATCAGGAGCATCTTTCCCGGTTTCCGAAGATTTCGTAACATCCGCACTCTCTTGGGATATTTCTTTTTCATAAGTGATCACCCGGGCAAGGGAGTCCTCCACAGGTCCCAGCAATTCGAGTATGCCATCCCTGTTTTTAGTGTTGCATATCTCCTCAAGCGCTTTTGCAGCCATGGCCAGTTCCGTTGCGGAGATCGTGGCCGCAGAACCTTTTAAAGCATGGGCATTTATCAGGGCGGTCTCAAAATCCTCTTTTTTAATAAGCTCACGGAATTCCCGGCCAAAATTTTTTTTGTCCTTGCAGAAAAACAGGAAAAGGTCTTTGTACAGTTTCCATGCTCCTCCGAGCCGTTCAACAGCCTCCAGTATATTCAGACCGGGCAGTGAATTCGGAAGAATTTGTTCCTGTTCCGAAGATACGGCAGACTTCTCTGTCTCAGGTTCGGGAACCTTTGCTATCTCAGGTTCGGGAACCTTCACAGTCTCAGGTTCGGGAACCTTCACAGTCTCAGGAACCTTCGCTTCAAACGCTTCTGTCAGAGGCAGAATCTTTTCAAAATCGAGTTCGTCCGCTTCGGCCTTGGATGCGTCAAGTATTTCCCTGATAACAACCCGCACGGACCTGGCGGAAGCGGAAATGCTTTCCAGGTACTCCCGCTGTCCGGAATCCCCGGCCGACTTTATAAGGATATCGCATGTGTCAATAATGGTATTCAGGGCGGAACGAATTTTGTCCGCCAACATGCGGCGGTTCTTTTCAGCCTGTATTCTGTCTGTGACATTGGTGCCGATCCCTGCAATAAAGGGAGGCTTTCCATTCTTGAATATCGGAAATTTGGAAACGAGACAATGCCGGACCTCCTCTTCGATTTTAACCGTCTCAAGGGTGTTTATCGCTTTCCTTTCAGACATGACAATCCTGTCATTGGCCTTTAACTGTTCCGCCACATCGGGAGGCCAGATCTCGTCATCTGTTTTGCCGATATGATCCGCGGGGCCGACTTTGAATGCTTTTTTATAGGCGTCATTCACATAAACATAACATCCGTTCTGATTCTTTATAAATGCCGTGCCCGACAAATGTCTCATAAATGAATAAAATAGTTCTCTGCACTCCCGCAACACTGCCTCAGTCCGTCCGCGCCCGGCAATCTCTTTTTTCAATGTCTCATTCAGCTCCGCCAAGTCAGCAGACTGTCTTTCAACCTGTTTTTCCGATTCACGGAGGGTTTGCCGGAGACGTCTGTTTTCCCGCCATTTCATTCCCAGAGAAAAGGCAAATTGCTGTATTTCATAAGCATTAAAGGGTTTTTGAAGATACAGCAGATTGTCCGGGAAAATACAGCAGGCATTTTTCTCGGGTGAGATATCGCAGCCATCCGTTATAATGACAATCTCTATGAAAGGGTCCAGTTTGCGTATGTTTTCGGCTGTCCCGGATCCCTCTGTCTCCAACTGCATTTGAATATCTATGAAAGCCACCGCAAACGGCCGGCTTTCTTTGAAAGCTGTCTCCACAAATTTGACAGCCTGTTCCTCGTGATGGCAGACGACAAGGTCAAATGATGAAGAAAGCATCTCCCGATAAAAGTTCAGCATGACTCTTTCCTTATCAGCAATCAGAACACGCAGTCGGCCGTCTTGAAGGTCATCCATCATTTTACTCCCGAAGTATATATATTTTTCAAGTTCCAGTTCACCATTCGGTTAATCAAACGGTTAATCAAAATGGATATTTGTTATTTGTTCTTTTTATATTCAATAATTTCAAGCAGTTTGCCCATAATCTCTTTCGCGCTGTCAAAATCGTAGCAGTTGATCTGCTGCTCCAGGCATTCCATATCTGCTTCAATATCATCAGGAGCGCATCTATCCCTGATTTTTCTGATGCAGGACACTGATTCCACCGGATCGGATTCCTGAAGGCTTTTGTCGAGATTTTGAAACAATTCAAAAAGTATTGGCAAATCCGGATGCTTCTCCGCGACTCTCTCAGGCCGGGCTGTATCCTTTTTGGTCCCGGGCAAGGCCCGCAGCTTTTCAAAAGCCTCTGTCGTCTCTCTGAGGGCCTCTTCAACACGCATGAGTGAAACGGGTATCTGATCTTCACTTTTACTCGCGCACGCATCCTCCAGCCCTTTTGCGGCGAATCTGAGGGATATCGCCGAAACATTTCCGGCCGCTCCTTTCAAAGCGTGGGCCTTTATTCCGGCGTTTTCAAAATCCTTTTTTCTGACCAGGCTCCGGATCTCAGAGACAAATCCTTTCTGATTCGTCAGAAAATCTCCGAGAATCTCCGTAAAGAGTTTCCATGATCCGCCAAGCCGATCCACCCCTTCTTCGATATCCAGGGCGGACAACTTGGGACTTGGGACTTGGGACTTGGGACTTCGCACTTGGGACTTGGGATTTCGAATTTCGTGCCTTTCCTCACTCCGGACTCCGGGCGCCGCATTTCGCGTCCGGATGTTTCTTCTGAGCGCGGCGAAAAGCTTTTTGCGGTCAATCGGTTTGGAAACGTAATCGTTCATGCCGGCTTCGAGGCATTCCTCCCGATCTCCGGACATGGCGTGAGCGGTCATGGCAATAATAGGAACTTGATGTTTGATGCTTGATGCTTGATGTTTGATGCTTGATGCTTGATGTTTGATGTTTGATGTTTGATGCTTGATGCTTGATGCTTGATGTTTGATGCTTGATGCTTGATTCTGATGCTCGGGTTTCGAGTTTTGAATTTCCCACTTCCGAATTGCCTTCGTTGCTTTAATCCCATCCATCTTGGGCATCTGGATATCCATGAGCACAGCGTCATAGTCTCTTTTCCGCACTGTCTCAACAGCTTCAAAGCCGTTGACTGCCGTATCCACCGAGATGCCTGTCATCTTCAGGATTTCTGTGGCAACCTTCCGATTGGTCGGGTTGTCTTCAACAAGCAGGATGCGGGCACCCGAAAACTCATCAGGAGAGACAGAACCGGCTTTGATCCTTTCAGATACAAGGGGAGCATAGCCGAATATATCCAGAATGGTGTCAAAAAACAATGATTGTCTGACTGGTTTTGTCAGATATTTTTCAGCCCCTGCTTCTTTGGCGCGTCGGATATCTTTCTCCCGGGCATGATCGCTGGTAATGATGACGGGCGGGGCCTTAAAACGACTATTCCCCCTGATTCTCTCCAATGCTGTTATACCGTCCATGCCGGGCAGTCCCATATCCATAACAATCAGGTCAAACGGCTCGCCTCCGGCAGATTGCTGCTCACAGACCGCCAACGCATCTTCAGCCGACTGAACCGCTTCTGTCCGGAATGTCAGGGACTCAAGAAAACGTGTGATGACCAACAGGGCAGTGGGATTGTCTTCTACGATAAGGGCTTTCAGATGCTTCAGTTCAGGCGGTACAACAGGTTTGTCTGCTGATTCAGCGGAAACGATTTTAAATCTGGCGGTAAAGTAAAAAGAACTGCCGATCCCGGGTTCGCTCTCCACCCGGACATCGCCCTCCATCATATTCACGATCCGCTTGCAAATCGCCAGTCCCAGGCCGGTGCCGCCGTATTTTCTGGTGGTGGTGCTGTCGGCCTGAATAAAAACGCCGAAAAGTTTGTCCAGATTTTTTGGCTCGATGCCGATGCCGGTATCCCGGACGCAAAAGAGAAGTTCGATATGGCTGTCAGTTGTCAGCGGGCAGTTGTCAGTTGTCAGCGGAGGATTGTCAGTTATCCGTGGAGAGATGTCGGGCTTCTCCGGATAGTTGTTCACCGATAACTGTTCACAGTTTGTTGAGCAATGAATACATATCTCACCCTTATCTGTGAATTTGAATGCGTTGGATGTGAGGTTGACCAGTATCTGTCGCAGACGAAAAGGGTCTCCCTCCACCCGGCCGGGTATGTCCGGAGCGATATCCGCAATCAGTTCAATGTCGTTTTCTGATATCTTTTCAAAAAACAGGTCGCAAACATCCTCGATAACTTCCCTGATCGAGAAAGGTGTATTCTCAAATCTGAGTTTGCCGGCTTCAATTTTGGAAAAATCAAGGATGTCGTTGATGAGTTCCAGCAGGGAGCATGCGGATGAATAGATGATATTTAAGTATTCTCCCTGCTTGCGATCCATATCCGTGTCCATAATCAAATCGCATGAGCCGATGATGCCGTTCATGGGTGTGCGGATTTCATGGCTCATATTGGCCAGAAATTCGCTCTTGGAGATGTTGGCAATCTCGGCATCCCGGGCCATTTCATGCGCATATCCGATGGCTTCTTCCAGATTGCGGTTGAGTTCTTCCAGCTCGGCGGTCCGTTCTTTCACCCGTCGTTCCAATTCCTCATTGATTGTCTGCAACCGCTGTTCGCTCTTCCGCAAGTCAGATTCGGATTTCATCAGTTGCCGCTGTTTTTTCACAAGATCCGCGGTTGCCATTTCGACTTTTCGCTGCAACTCGCTGTTCCACATCCAAAATATCATACCGCCTATCACGGAGATTAACAGCAGAATTCCCACACTGAACAGGTGCCATGGAATTCTGTGTCCGATGGAGACACCCACCCAACCGCGCTCGATGATATCTTTCTCACTCTCAGAGATAATCCTGAAACCTTGTTCAATCCGTTTCAGAAGTTTGCTGTCACCTTTTCGGACAGCAGAGCGGATTCCGATCGTGAAGAGCGGCTCCCGAGTATGCCCGAAATCCCGGTAATGACCTGATTTGGCGAGACATAAGAGCGTTTCCGGAATATTGGCTGCGAAAACTCTGATTTCTCCTGAAAGCGCATCCTGCACAAGTGTTTCAATGGTCGGATATATGGCAGTTGCGGCATGGGGAAGCTTTTGTCTCAGGTAATCCCCCGCGTGATCCTCTGTGACAACGCCTACCCTGAACGGTGCCAGGTCATCTGAGTTATGTATCCCTTCCACATTGCTGAGAAAAAAAATATGAACGGGAATTTCATAATACGGTTCTGAGAACTCGAGAGAATCAGTAATCCCGGCCGGCCCCGAGTTTTGGCCCGGGAACAGAGGGAAAAAGCCTCCGATCGCGTCCGCCTTCCCCTCCCGGACCATGCGCCGGGCTTGGGATACTTCCAACAGGCGGTACTCCACCTTAATGTCTGTTTTTTCAGACCACAACTGCCACATATCTATGAATATTCCACGGGGGTTCCCCGCGGAGTCCAAAAACTCAAACGGCGGGCGGTCTTTGTCTCCGACGATTAGAATGCGCTGATCTCCCGCGTCTGCTGAGGCACTGAAAATACACATCCATATATAGACCAAGAGAAATTTGAAAAGATTCGTTTTGAAATTCATTTGTCTGTCACTTCATTATCATGATGCTTATCTCGTTTATCTGCCCGGGAATGAGAACAGGCAATACCCTTCCAGTCCTGAGGTAATAAACGTATCACTGCCATTACAAGGTATGCACTGATCAGCTTATCCGCAAGGTTTGCGGGAATTCTTACAAGAAAAGCACTGGAGAAGATTTTATATCCCGATTCCAGTAAAACCGCATAAAAAGTGTCAATATTACCGCCTGTCACACCTCCGAAAAGATAGACCGCGATAGGGGCGGCAATCACAGGGCAGATTACCGCCAGAATCAGACTGGCAAGCAATGGCGTGACAAGGTCTTCAAACCCTCGTTTTCTGCTGAGATAACCCACCACAATGCCGATTATCGCATTGACGATGCCAAATGGAATATTTATGGGAGTTTTGAACAGACCGACAATAAGATTGGATAAAAAACCGATCAGCGCGCCGGCCCATGGCCCCATAGTCGCTGCTGCCAGCATTGTTCCGATACTGTCGAGAAACAAAGGCAGGTTCAGCTCCGTATTTATTACCAAACCAATGATATTCACAGCAATGCCTATCGGCATGAAAATAATGATCGGTTGATGTTTCATAAGTATTCTTTCTCTTACTCTTACTCTTTCTCTTTCTCTTGCTCTTGCTCTTTCTCTTGCTCTTGCTCTTGCTCTTTATCTTTATCTTTATCTTGCTCTTGCTCTTGCTCTTGTTCATGCTCATGCTCTCGCTTTGCTCTTTATCCTGCTCGTGTCCGTTCGATAAAGAGCAAGATAAAGAGCAAGATAAAGAGCAAGATAAAGAGCAAGATAAAGATAAAGAGCAAGAGCAAGAGCAAGAGCAAGATAAAGAGCAAGAGCAAGAGCAAGATAAAGATAAAGAGCAAGAGCAAGAGCAAGAGCAAGAGTAAGAGTAAAAGTTTTGGTTCAGGCAAACCTGTTCAATATTTTTCTGGCGTCATCAAAATTGTAATTACCGATCTGGCGCTCCAGATCGCTCAGTTTTGCTTTCAGACTATCCGATGCGGCATGGGCCCTGATCTCTTTGAGCCAGTATTCCGATTCCACCGGGTCAGACTTTTGAAGGGCTTTGTCCAACTTTCGGAACAGCTCGGGATGCGCTGACAGATCATGACGGCTCTCCTCTTTTTTGACGGGTTCGGTAACATGATCTTCAGGCCGATGCAAGTCAGACATCTTTTCAAAAGAATGCCTCACCTGCACAAATGCATTTTCCAAAGCCCCCAGTATGTCAGGCATGATATCCCTGTTTTTGTTTTCGCACGCATCCTCCAAGGCTTTTGCAGCGGTTCCCAGGTCGGCAGCCGAGACATTTCCGGCGGCACCTTTCAAAGAGTGGGCCTTCAGCATGGCTTCTTCAAAATCTTTTTTTTCAATAATGTCTCGGAAATCGGAAACGAGTCCTTTCTGATGCTCCAGAAAATCTTTGAGGACGTCCATATACAGATTCCATGACCCGCCAAACCGCTCCAGAGCATCCTCAATATTCAGGCCGGGCAGTGCTGAGGATTCAAAATTCAAATTTTCCTTATTCACCATTCCATATTCGGCGTTCGGCATTCGGGAAATATTTTTCTTCAATACAGACAACAATTCTCTGCGGCTAATCGGCTTGGAGATATAATCATCCATTCCGGCTTTAAGACATTTTTCCCGGTCTCCGGACATGGCGTGAGCGGTCATGGCGATGATAGGAATTTGATACTTGATGCTTGATGCTTGCTTGCTTGATGCTTGATGCTTGATGCTTGGGTTTTGAGTATCAAGTTTCGAGTATCGAGTATCAAGCATCAAATTTTGAGTATCAAGCATCAAGTTTCGAGTATCAAGCATCAAGTTTCGAGTATCAAGCATCAAGTTTCGAGTATCAAGTTTCAAGTTCCGAATTGCTTTTGTTGCTTCAAGTCCGTTCATTCCCGGCATCTGGACGTCCATAAGCACTGCGTCGTATTTTTTCCTTTGGATAGCCTCTATCGCTTCAAGGCCGCTGTCTGCCGTGTCTGCCGAAATGCCGACTGCCTCCAGTATCTCAGTGGCAACCCTGCGGTTAACCGGGTGATCTTCGACAATCAGTACATGAGCATTTGAAATTTCTTCGGTACAGACAGAATTCGAAGAGGTTCCCATAACCGCGACATCTTTATATCCGAATATTTCCATAATGCTCTTAAAGAGCAGAAACGGCTTGAGAGGTTTGAGCAGACAGGTGTCAATGCCGAGTTCACTGGCCCGCCGGGTCTCTTTCTCTTCGCCAAACAGCGTGTTGATGATAATCGGCGGAGCATTCATTCCCATATCTTTTTTAATTTTTTCCGAAGCCGTGATGCCATCCATATCGGGGAGTCCTGTATCCATAAGAATCAGATCATACCGTCCGCGGTCAAGAGATTCTTTGTGCAGGGTCAGGACTTCTTCGGCAGACCGGGCAGCGTCCGCATGAAAACCGAAGAATTCAAGAAAACGCCCGATAACCCGCAGGGCAGTCGGATTGTCTTCAACCACAAGGAGACTGAGATTCTTCAAGTCATTCGGAACAAAGGATTCCCAGTCGCCGTCCTTATCGGGAACAGACTTGAAGCTGGCGGTAAAGTAAAAAGAACTGCCTGCGCCAGGCTCGCTTTCCACCCATATATTTCCACCCATCATGTTGACAATCCGTTTGCATATGGCCAGTCCGAGTCCTGTGCCGCCGTATTTTCTGGTATCCGTCTGAGTAAAGGCGTCAAAAAGTTCTTCATGGCTTTCCGCCGCGATGCCGATGCCGGTGTCCCGGACACAGAAGAGAAGTTCAAGACGGTTATCAGACATGTCCGGGGTATTGCTTACGGATAACGAATTACTGTTCACCGAACACTGAAGGCAGATTTCGCCTTTGTTTGTGAATTTGAATGCGTTGGACAGCAGATTCATCAGTACCTGGCGCAGACGGAGAGGATCCGCAATCACTTGGCAGGGCACGCCGGGAGCAATATCCACAATCATTTCGACTTTTTTTTCAGCGATTGTCTCAAGGAAAAGATCGGAGACATCCTCTATCACCTCTCTGAGCAGGAACGGAACATTCTCAAAATCGAGTCTGCCCGCTTCGATTTTGGAGAAATCAAGGATGTCATTGATAAGTCCCAGCAGCGACTTGGCAGAGGTGTGGACGATTTTCATATATTCCGCCCTCTTTCGGTCAATCTGTCTGCGCTCTTTTTTTCTGCGGTCCGAACCGTCCTTGTCGGTCAGAAACAGATCGCACATGCCGATAATGCCGTTCATGGGGGTGCGAAATTCATGGCTCATGCTCGCAAGAAACTCATTTTTGGCCAGATTGGCGGCTTCAGCCGCATCCGCGGCCTTTCTTAATTTCTCTTCAGTCTGCCTTCGTTCCCGCATTTCCTGCATGATTTTTTTATTTGCTTTGACAAACACAGCTAAAACAAGTAAAAGCCATAAGCCTGTCCCCAGAAAATTTTTAATCAGATCAGGCCATAACCGTCCCATAACCTTGTGCATCGGAATGGCAATCATACTCAGAGCAATCACCTCGTCAGGAGACCGATGGAAGCCGGCGTCGGGCCCGTATTGCTTCAGAAGAGCCGCAGGGGCATCCGCGGGATCGCCGTGGCAGTGAAGACAGGATTCCTGCATACGGCTGGGAATGAATTTCGCCATATAAGCATTACCGCTTATTCTGATCTCTCCTGTCCAGTTTCCAAGCCGGGGATTATTGTTAAAATGCTCAATTATTCTGAGTTCTTCCGGTCCTGCCAGGTTGTCAGGATTCCTGGGGTTGTCAGAGGAGAATCTGATGATATGGTCCGGAAAGTCTTTATGTATTTCGTCAAACATAAGCTGTGAGGCAAAAGATGCGGACATGGCTTCCGGTAAACAGATTTCCTTTCCCGGCAGTTCATGCATCACCGGCCGGATTTGCCCGGCAGCATATCTGCGAGCGGCAAAAGTGAGTTTTGACGCCATATTCACTCGCTCTTTTAACATTTCTTTTGCATATCCGCCGGTTACAGAATAAGTATGACAGGTTTGGAAAAAGAGGAAAACAGTCATCAATATTCCCACAACCAGAAAGAATTTTGTAATACTTTTCATAATCTTTCCTTCACGATATAGTTCCGTCCGTCTGTCCGTCCGTCCGGAGTTTGCGTCTGTCCACGGATCATAAGCTCTTGCTCTTGCTCTTGCTCTTGATCTTGCTCTTGATCTTGCTCTTGATCCTGATCTTGCTCTTGCTCCTGTCCATTCGATTGAGATCAGGAGCAAGAGAAAGAGAAAGAGAAAGAGAAAGAGAAAGAGAAATGCATGCCGGACGGGATTTGCAATCCCGTCCGAACCGTTCTGTGCGGGTCGGAAACATTGCGGACGGGATTGCAAATCCCGTCCGGCATAGTCCCGAGGCCTCCCCAAAATCCGTTATAATCAGTCTTTATATATAAGTTTCAAATTCCGGGCAAGTCCCTTCAATGTTTTTCTGGCATCCTCAAAATAGTAATCTTTGATCTGCTGCACCAGTTCCTCCAGTTCTGTTTCAAACTCATCACAATTAAAGCAGGCTTTGATCTCTGTTAGCAGGGAATTCGAGTCCACCGGGTCAAAATCACAGAGACTTTTATCCAACTTTTCAAATAATTCGGAGAGTTTTGAGACATCTCCTTCTGTTCGTTCCCGGTTTTCGGCATCCTCCCTTCTTTCCCGGGCTCCGCCCAGGGAAATGGCTGACTTTACAACTGTGCTTTCCGGTGCCGGTAAAACAGCCATCTTTCCGAAAGAGGTGATGACTTCCGCAAGCGCCTCTTCCACAGCCGGCAACATGGCGCGTATCTGTTCCTCGTTTTCGCGTTCGCACGCATCTTCCAGATTCTTTGCAGCGGCGCTGAGGTTAACAGCCGAGATATTTCCGGCTGCCCCTTTCAGACCGTGAGCTTCTGACCTGGCAGATTTGAAATCCTTTTTTTCAGTCAGACCGAGAAACTCGGATGAGAATCCTTTCTGTGATTTGCAGAAATCTCCGAGAATGTCCAGATACAGACTCCGGGACCCCCCGAGCCGTTCCAAACCTTCTGCCATATCCAAGCCGGGCAGTTCCGGAGATTCGGGTTTCGGCTTCTCTTTGGCACGCGTTTTGTATGCTTTGTTCCGTATTCTGAGATTTTTTGAAAGCGAAGCGAATAATTTTCTGCGGTCAATCGGCTTGGACACATAATCGTCCATTCCGGCTCCAAGGCATTTCTCCCTGTCTCCGGCCATGGCATGAGCAGTCATGGCGATGATCGGAAGCCGTGAATCGCTTGGCAGTTGTGGCTTGGGACTTCGGGCCTTCTGCCTTTTTTCCCATTTCCGAATCGCTTTTGTCGCATCGAACCCGTCCATCTTGGGCATCTGAACGTCCATAAATACGACATCATACTCTTCTTTTTTGACCGCTGCCACAGCCTCGTGGCCGTTTTCCGCGGTGTCCACCGAAATTCCGGTCATCTCCAGGATTTCAGTGGCAACCCGCCGATTGATCGGGTGATCTTCCACAAGCAGCACATGGATGCCTGAAAATTCTTCGGAAAGGATACCTCCGTTGATCTTGTCCGAAAACAGCGTATCCTGATCCCGGCGGACGGCTGTTTTGTATCCGAATATTTCCATGAGCGTATCAAAGAGCACGGACTGCTTGACAGGTTTGACCAGATAGCTGTCAACCCCCGCCTCTTTGGCCCGGCGGATATCCTGTTCCCGGATAAAGCCGCTGATGATGATAATCGGCGGGGCCTTGGTCTGCATATTGCTCTTAATTCTTTCTGATGCTGTGATGCCGTCTATGCCGGGCAGTTTGAAGTCTATGAGAATCAGATCAAAATGTTCCTCCCCATTTTCATACATGGCCAAAGCTTCCTCACCCGATTCGGCAGTTACCGGCTGACAGCCAAAGGATTCAAGCAGACGTCCGATAACCAGTTGGGCGGAGGCATTGTCCTCAACCAGAAGCACCCTGATCCCTTTCAGTTTATCTGTTTTTTCAGTGCCTCCGGTCAGAAGCGGGGAAAGAGAATGAACGGCTCCGGGTGGAAGAAGCTTGAATTTGGCGGTAAAGTAAAAAGAACTGCCGACTCCCGACTCGCTGTCCACCCATATGTCACCCTCCATCATGCTTACAATTCTCTTGCAAATCGCCAGTCCCAGTCCTGTGCCGCCGTATTTTCTGGTGGTGGATCCGTCCGCCTGGGTGAAAGCGTCGAAAAGATTCTTCTGATCTTCCGATTCGATGCCGATGCCGGTATCCCGGACGCAGAAGAGAAGTTCAACAAAGTTGTCCTTTGTCAGTGATTGGTTATCAGGCGTTTCCTGTGACTCGATCTTCTTGCTGTCTACTGAACACTGAATACATATCTCACCCTTATCCGTAAATTTGAACGCGTTGGATGTCAGATTAAGCAGAATCTGCCGCAGGCGGAAAGGATCCGAAATGACCTGCGAGGGCACGTCAGAAGCTATGTCCGCAATCAGTTCGCTGTTTTTTTCAGAAATTTTTTCAAAAAAAATGTCGCAGACTTCTTCGACCACTTCCCGTACAGAGAAGGGAATATTCTCAAAATCGAGCTTGCCGGCTTCGATTTTGGAAAAGTCGAGAATGTCGTTGATCAGCCCTAACAGAGATCTGGCAGATGTGCGTATGATATTCAGATATTCCCGCTGTTTGCGCTGAGGTCCGACGAGGAAGGCCAGATCGCATGTGCCGATGATGCCGTTCATGGGAGTCCGAATTTCATGACTCATATTGGCAAGAAACTCGCTTTTGGAAATACTGGCAATCTCGGCGTCCCGGGCCATGGTATGCGCGTATTTGATAGCCTCCTCCAACTGGCGGTTGACGTCTTCCAACTGAGCGGTCCGGTCATTCACCCGCCGCTCAAGTTCCTCATTCAGTTCCCTGAGCGATTCCTCTGCCCGCTTGCGCTGGATCAGGCGCCACATTCCCTGCATCATCAGCGTCAGTTGGCGGGCATCTGATTCGTCGTATTCGTCTGCTTTGTTTCCCACTCCCGCGACCACAACAATTTTCTCTCCCTCAAACAGGGGGATGTTCAGATGACGGGTTATTCGGACATGCCCTTCCGGATACCCTTTTTTAAGCGGATTCACGGCACTGTAATCATTTGTGATAACAGGCCTGCGCTGTCTGACTGCTTCTCCCCACAGTCCTGTTTCTTCCAGCGGATGAACCCGGCTTTTTTCATCCATTTTGCATTGCCGCATCGCCTTTCCCGAGCATGCCTTTATGGTGAGGGCAGTCTCCTCGTCGTTCATAAATGCGATATAGCCGATCTCACTCTTTGTCAGTTCAACCGCCCTTTCAATCGCGAATGTTCTGACCTCCGGGATTGAGGCGTCCCCCATCTGATTGAGCTCCAATAATGCTTCCAGACGGGATTCATCCAGGCGCAGGGCATTTTCCGCTTTTTTTCGGACTGTGATGTCAGTCGCCACCATAAGTACGCAGTCTTCGCGGATAATCTGTGTGAATCTGGCTGAAATCAGTATATCCGAAAAAGTGTTGTCATTCTTCCGAATCCGGATATCAATCCCTTTTATCTCCTTTTTCTCTTTTATGCTCCCGATAATACGCTCCATAAGTTTCGGATCAGGAAAAAGACTCAGTTCGGAAGCGGTTTTGCCCAGAGCCGCTTCTTCGGAATGGCCGAATATTCTGCAAAACGCTTTGTTCACCTGAACCAGTCGGCCATCCCGTATTCGGATTATCATAATCGCATCGGGCGCGGCTTCTATGGTCAGCCGGTATCGCTTTTCGCTGTCATCGAGTTCGGTCCTGGTTTTTTGTTCCAGTTCCTCCTGAGCCTCCCATAGACTTCTCAGAACCTGATTGAATGCAAACGCCAGGGTCCGGAACTCATCATGCCTGATTTCTTCTTTGATCAGAAGACGGTTTGAAGGATCCTCTGAGATGTTCAGTACCTGTGTTGCCATATTTTCAAGAGGCTCACTCACCTTTCGGGCGATCAGAAGGGCCACCAGGAGCGTCAGAAGTAATATTGATGTGCAGATGGCAACAATCAGGGCGATAAGGGTGTTTGTTTTTTTATGAAGGGAGGCAGAAGACGCCACATAGAATATCCCCGGAAATCCTTTCAGTGAAACGATACTCTTCTCCGGGAGCTTGTCCGTCTGGATCGTTTCATAAGCTTTGCTGAAAGCATCCATAATGCTTTTGTCCGGAATCGCTATCTTATGCCCGTTTTTCAGGTCAATAATATCGTCGCCGCTTTTTATGAGCAATTGGGCATCCGTATCTTCAAAGAGTTCCCAGAAGCCTTTGTCCTCGGACAAATCGTAAATAATGTATGCGGTCCCGAGGCGTTCAAGTTTTTTTTGAATGGGGATAGTGTATAAAGAATAAAAGACGCCGTTTCCGAATTTTCGGAATCTGAAGCTTTTCGGCTTTTCTCCCTGATCAAACTGATCCAAATAGGATTTTACAGGTTTGAACTGCTCCGGTATTTCAGGAATGAAATCCGTGTGTCCGTTTTTCCGAATCAGAAACAAGGCACCGTTGGAAAAAGGATATTGCTGTTCAATGAGTTCCAGAACCTTGCCTCTGATGTCGAGCATCAGATTTATCCGTATGGCATTATCCAGGCTCATCTTATAGATACGGTCTTCCATCTCTTTGAGACGATTCTGAAGAACTCTGCTGACTTCAGCCTGCTGGAGCCGAAGTCTGAGACAGTACTCCTGCGTCATGGTTCTGCTCAGGATTCCGCAGAGACTGCCCGCAGTCAGGGCAAGCGAACTCCCAACAAATATCAGCAGCGTCAACGTAAGAAATCTGGAAAATTTTCTGACCACCATCGCCTCCTGAGTTTTAAGTTTCAAGTTTCAAGCATCAAGCATCAAGTATCCAGCATCAAGCATCAAGCATCAAGCATCCAGCATCCAGCATCCAGCATCCAGCATCAAACACCAAGCATCCAGCATCCAGCATCAAACACCAAGCATCCAGCATCCAGCATCCAGCATCCAGCAAGCATCTCATTTAATAACCTCATCTGCCGCCTGAATAATTTCATCAGGTATTTTTATCCCTAACTGCGATGCTCTTTTCAAATTAAAAGTAAGCGCATATTTTTCAGCATCCTCAATCGCTATGCTGCCGGGACTTTCTCCTTTCAGAATTCGGATGATCATCCTGCCGGCCTGATATCCCATGGCATAGAAGTCAACGGTCGCGCCTCCGAACAGGCCCATGCGTGTGAACGCATAATTCACCGCGATTTCCGGCTTTTTTGAGTTCTGTGTCGTCCATTTGAATATTTCAGGCGCCGTAAAGGTATTTCCCTCGCGGTCTTTCAGAAGCAAAGCAACAGGATAAATGGCGTCAACCTTCGGGTCGCTGTTTGCCGCGTGAATCTCATCCATATAAGTTTCCCAGTCTTTCACCACCTTTATCTGCCATCTGCATGGCACCGGCTCATCTTCAAGCTCTGATTTGACCTGTTCCAATATTGCCTGCCCTGTGGGAGAGCGGTCAGTAAGTATCCTCAGTTCATCCAAATTCGGGAAGATTCTGGAATGGATACGAACGGCCTCGGCAATGTGCAGTTTTTCATACACACCTGTAATGTTGTGTCCCGGACTTTTTCTGGAATTCAGAAAAGGCACCTGTCGATTATAAGCCTCCGGTTGGCCGTTAATTCCTGAAAAAACAACAGAAAGCCGGGAATCCGCGAGTTTCAGGCCAACAGTTCTGAAGGCATTGTCATCCAAAGTTACAAGTATATCCGGTTTAAATGTTTCAATTTTTCCCAACGCGATATGAGCCTGCTCATCAATAAGCGCCGGAGTATTGTTTTTTCGTTTGGTATCCATGTGGTAAACTTGTAACTCAAATCTTTTTCCGGTACCGAAGTCTGTGACAAAGCCTGCTTTTTTAAGGGCTGCAATGATGCCGTCATGCTGAGGTTGTCCGCAGACATGGTTTGCTTCATAACTGTGAAGGATAAAAATCCGTGGTACGGATTCATCATTAGCAAAAGTAACGGCGCCTGGAAAAATTGTACATAAGACAAATAATAAAAGCTGAAATTTGTTTTTCATTTTGCATCACCTGTTCCGGGCGGATTGATAAATCCGCCGAGTCTGTTTTGGGTTATCCTGCTCACATGCTCCGGGCGGATGGAGCCCTTGAACTTGAACTGGGTGCATTCCCAAAATGTAGATAATCGGTGTTTCCGGGCATCAGATATCGCGTCGGAAGGTCTTCCGGCTTCCGGCTGACCGCTGTTCCCGGGGTTCCGGAATCCGAAAAAAGCCTGATATCGGGATCATCCACACTTTGGGAATGCACCCACTTGAACTTATACTTGAACCCGAACTTACACCTGAACCGTTCATGTTCATGTTCACGGGCATGTTCACAGGGCCCCCTAAAAAGTTTCTTAAACTAATTGCCGCAAGTCTCTCTTGATCACATAAAACTATATTATAGCATCAAATCTATCTTGTTGATCAATAAAAATTTTCTAAAAATCGTTTTAAAGTTGATAAAAATATCCAAATACTTTATTCAAACGTAATGAATCCGGGGAGGAAGTCCTGAAATACAGGCTCCTGCCATCATCATAAAGTTTTCAAAACAACCGAGGCAGCCAGAATATTTTTTTCATTTGCCCGGCTTTTGATGTCGTTGCTCACTTTTGTGCAGCCATGCGGCTTGATAAAAATGTTACGGACGGGATTGCAAATCCCGTCCGGCTTGGTTGGTCCGGCTTGGGCAAAATGTTACGGACGGGATTGCAAATCCGTCCGCCTTGGATTGGTCGCCTTGGAAAAATAAAATGTTACGGACGGGATTGCAAATCCCGTCCGGCTTGGGTGGTCCGGCCTGGGCAAAATGTTACGGACGGGATTGCAAATCCGTCCGCCTTGGATTGGTCGCCTTGGACCGGCTTGGGCGTAAACATGCCCGTAAAAATGTTGCGGACGGGATTGCAAATCCCGTCCGGCTTGGACCGGCTTGGGCGTAAACATGCCCGTAAAAATGTTACGGACGGGATTGCAAATCCCGTCCGGCTTGGGCGTTCATGGGAACGCTTATGTTCACGGGCACATTCACGGATAACAGACAGAGAGCAGAGAAAATTATGGATATTGTTGCAATTATACCTTCAAGGTACGGTTCAACCCGGTTTGAGGGAAAACCCCTTGCCCTTATCGCGGGAAAGCCTATGATCCGGATGGTTTATGAAAGGGCAAAACAGGCAGAGGGTATGACAAAGGTTGTTGTTGCCACGGATGACCAGCGGATTTTTGATGTTGTCAGGGATTTCGGCGGGAATGTGGTTATGACTTTGGGGGAAAACCGGTCCGGTACGGACAGAGTTGCTGAAACCGCCGAAAAAATGGGGCTTAAACTGGATGATATTGTTGTAAATGTCCAAGGAGACCAGCCGCTTATTGATCCCAGATGTCTTGATGAAGTGGTTGAACCATTGAAATCGGAGCCTCGGAATCCGGAATTTGAAATGAGCACGCTTGCCTTTAAAATTGTGAACAAAGATGAAATCACCAACCCGAAAGATGTGAAGGTGGTATTTGATGCCAGCGGGAACGCGCTTTATTTTTCCAGATCTCCCATACCCTTCCGCCGTGACGATTCCGCCTGTTCCGATATTTATAAGCATTTGGGGATTTATGCCTATACCCGGCGATTTCTGGAAACATTCAGGAAACTTCCGTCGGGAAGGCTTGAGTCTGTTGAAAAACTGGAACAATTGCGAGCTCTTGAATACGGTCATAAAATCAGGGTGGTGGTTACCGAATATGATTCACCCGAAGTCGATCTGCCGGAAGATATTGAAAAAGTTTTAAGGGTTAAGGGTTAAGGTTAAGTTTTAAGGGTTAAGTTTTAAGCGGGGAAATCCTTAACCCTTAACCCTTAACCTTAACCCTTCATTCAATATTCTGCTCTACGATCTTCCCAGGTTCCGGGTCCTCAGTTGCCGGTTTTTCTACGGTTCCGGATTTTGCCGGTGGTTTTGAATTCGCAGTTCCAGCAGGTTTATGGTATTTTTTTTTTTTTACGTTTAAACGCTTTTCAATTTTTTCCAATCTTTCTTGAAGGGCTTTTATTTTATCTTCTTTATATCCGAGGTTTTCATTGATTAAAATAAGGTTCTCCTTATAATTCTTTTCCTGCTCTTCAAGTGCAATATCAAGCGATTCTTTGCTGACCTTGCCGGATGACAGTTCAGAAATGTCGGTTTGCAATTTACTGATTGACAGATCGGAAATGTCGGTTTGTAACTTATCGAATTCCTTTTTTGCGTTATCCACTTCCCCGTAAAGCTTTGCCAGCTCTTCTGTGAATTTTTCATCGATTTCAGGACCGATATCTTTGGAAGCTTTCAGATCGGCCAGATCCTTGCGAATGGGTGACAGAGTTTTGTCAACCCGGGTGATTGCATTTGCCAACTCCTTTTTGTCCGCTTTGGATGCATTGATCCGATTCAGACTTTTTTCCAACCGTTTCAGATGATCCCCCAGAGACGCGGTTGCACCTTCAAGCTTTGAAAGGATATCGTCCGTACGCGAGGCCTTTTTTATTAAGGATGCCTCAAGTTTTTCATATCGGTCGGCAAACGCGGAAAGCTTTGATTCCAAATCCAGTGAACGGCTTTGAATCTCTGTGAATCCCGAGCTGTGTATTTTGTCAAACTTCTTTTCAATATGAAGATAGGCACCGAAAACGATGACCCCCATCAGGCAGAGTATAAGAAGGCTGATCAGTGTGATCCGCCGACTTAATATTTCCTCTCTGTCCTCCTTCACTGTTTTCCCTCGTTTTTTTGTCTGAAAAAGCGAATCCGGTCTTTCATCTTTGTCAACTTTGAACTTGAATCCTGAAGCGTTGTTATCTTTCATCTGTTTTTTATGCTCCCGTCGAATTGAACACCAGCACAGAATTATCATTACAGATTTGTAAGGCGATTAGGTGTTAAGTGTTAAGAAAAGCTTTTCCTGTCATTTAACACTGATCCCGCCTCGATTATTATAATAACCATTTTTTTTGTTCTTTCAAGTAAAAACCGCATCACCTACAAGGATTTCATATAAGAAACATCGGCATCCTTCATAGAAGCTAAAAAAGTGGCTGATTATAACGGATTTAGGAGCCCAGTGAACTTAAACTTGAACTTGAACGTGAACGTGAACCTATAAGCTACCCGTAAATGAATGTTCAGGTTCAGGTTCACGTTTAAGGGCATGTTCACAGGGCTCCCAAATCCGTTAATTACCCATAAGTTTTTTTGTGCTCTCCTTTGTGCCTTGTCTTTGTGCCTTTGTGTGGGACATAAAATCCTGGAAAACTTATGGCTGGGTTTGCACTTTTTTCGACTTGCAGGTCGTTCGGAACGGGCGTATTTCCGATTTGGGGAGTCGCCAAAGGAGTGCCGAAATGAAATTCTGGCACATTTTTTCAGAAGACCGTTGGACAGTGCTAAAATTTCATTTCAGCACTCCTCCCGTTCGGAACGGTTTTGCAAAATCGTTTTACGGCAAGTTAAGGGTTAAGGGTTAAGGGTTAAGTTTTAAGGGTTAAGTTTTAAGAGTTAAGGGGTAAGGTAATTAAAAGGATCAGTTTTTAAATCGCTTTTCCATGATGCGAACCCCGAAAGAGAGGCTTGCAGTAATAAAAAGATAGATACCCGCGATAGTAAACCAGAGTTCAAAGGTCAGATACGTCTCCGCAATAATCGCCTGCCCCTGCATGGTCAGGTCATATATGGCAATGGTGCTTACCAGTGCGGAATCTTTGATCAGAGATATGGCCTGGCTGGTCAGTGGAGGCAGAATCCGCAGGATGGCCTGGGGAAGAATGATATGACGATACGTCTGAAAAGTGTTCATCCCGAGACTCTGAGCGGCCTCCCACTGGCCTGTGTGAACGGAGACAATTCCTGCCCGGAATATCTCCGAGGCGTAAGCACCTTCAAAAAGACTGAGGGCCAGAACTGCCGACGCAAACCGGCTGATATCGAGCACAGGGGATAAAACAAAATAAATGAAAAACAGTTGTACCAGCAGCGGCGTGTTCCGAATAATTTCCAAGTAGGCTCTGGCCAGGATCCTGGCCAGAAAAGAATCCGAGAGTCGGAAAAATGCGGTCATCAGCCCGAAAACAAATGCCAGAAGCAGGCTTATTCCGGTGATATGAAGAGTGATTCCCAATCCGTGAATCAGCGGACCGAAGGTCAGGTTTCCATCTTCAAAAGAGAAAAGATACTGAGGGACCCGGTACCATTGCCAGTTATAGCCCAGCCTCTCAGCGCCGCGGGTCATTAACCAGATAATCGCTCCTGTCACCAACAGGAATTTGATGATATCTATCAAAGCGAGGTAAGAAAAGAGAGTTTTGTTGGAAGCCGGTTTCGTCATGTCAGAAAATCAGTCAGGGTTCAAAAACCAAGTTTTTTGGGAGGCTCTATCCGCAAACATGAACTTAAACGTGAACGTGAACGTGAACTTAAACGTGAACTTGAACGTGAACTTGAACGTGAACGTGAACTTAAACGTGAACTTGAACTTGAACTTAAACGTGAACTTGAACTTGAACTTGAACTTGAACTTAAACGTGAACTTGAACTTAAACTTAAACGTGAACTTGAACTTGAACATTCACTTACAAGTATGAGTTTAAGTATAGTATAGTATAAGGATAAGTTTAAGTTCACGTTCACGTTTACGTTCACATTCACGTTTAAGTTTAAGTTCAAGTTCAAGTATAAGTATAAGTTCACCTTTTAACTGGCAAACACCTTTCCCATGTTGACCGTCGTAAGGTCATCATCCTTATACGTCCCCATACCGATTCGTTTGATCGATTCCATCCCTCTTTCATCATAAACCGGCATCTCAACCTCAGGGGCGTCCGCCGGCGTCACTTCCTCTGCAATTCGGAGAGAGGCTTCCAGTTTGGCAAAGGAAAAATCATTAAAGTCTCGGAGAAAGCCGAGAGAATGACGGATGGTATGAACCCCGTATTTCAGGCACATAGCCAAGCCTGTTCGAGTATCTGCAAGGGCCTGGTCGGTCATATCTGCTTCCTGGGTGGCCCCTCCGCTCTGACATGCGGGAATATCAAGCATAAGATTCAGATGAGCCATGAGAATATTTGCGAGGTTGTGGCTGATCAGTCCGTAATTGGGATTATAGTCGATTCGGGAATCGGCAATGGTAGGATATCCCGCGTGGATGCAGGTGATACCCGGATTGATCAACTGAGCCGCGCAGATCCCGAAAAGAGCGTCGGCATGGGTCATGGTCAGGACGCCGCTATAACAATACGGCGCACTGATGCCGGCTAAGGCATTCGCCGAAACAAAGACCGGCAGGCCGGCCTGAACGATTTTGACAAAATGCTCCGAGTTGTTCTCATTCACCTCCAAGGAGGATGTCAGAGAGGAGACGATCATAATGTTCTTTCTTTTTTCAGAAAGTTCTTTAGCCCTTTCATAAGCGGCATCCGAAAGTGCCTTAAAGTAGAGCGGCTTGTTGCAATGCTCGGCGATCAGTTTCATCTGGAAAACTTCATCCCTGAGTTTGATGCCGCCCCCCATACCGGCTGCCACCGAACTTTTTTCGACAGTCTTGGCAATACGAATCAGATGACCGGCAGATGGGGAAAGGCCCCCTTTTCCGGCCACATCATTATAAACATGCGATGCTGTATCGCCGACAAAAAGGGTGTTCCGAGCCACAAAAAAATCTGCTATCTCCGGAGCAGTCTTGAGACAATGATTAACCAAGTCGGCAGTAATATATATCCGGTTCTCATAAATAATCGCCAGACCTTCATCCTCAAATTTCTCAAAAGCCTGGAGAATCTCAGGATGCTTGCAGCCGACGCCGGTATTTTCCAGTAACCATAAGGCATCCTCATGGACCCGCGACAGCATGTTAACCGTATCTTCACCCAGTAAAGACTTTGATTTTTCCACTTGTTCTTGATTCACTGACTTCTCCTTAGTTAAGTTTTTTTAATTATAACGGATTTAGGGAGGCCCCCTTGCACTTGCACTTGCACTTAAACTTGCACTTAAACTTGCACTTAAACTTGCACTTGCACTTGCACTTGCTAATTGCACCTGTACCTGCACCCGGACTCAGCCCCCGGCCTGAACATGCTCCGGGTGTTTAAGTGCAAGTGCAAGTGCAAGTGCGGGTGCAAGTTTAAGTGCAAGTGCAAGTGCAAGTGCAAGTGCAAGTGCAAGTGCAAGTCTGATCTCAGGTAAAGAGCGGCCTCCCCTAAAAGCGTTATAATCAGAAGTTTTTTTATTGTATAACGCCTTCCCCGGACATCCCGCTGATCCGGAGAAAATCTCTGATTATAATGGATTTAGGGGATCCTTGTGAACATTCCGTGCCCTTGAACTTGAACGTGAACTTGAACGTGAACTTGAACTTGAACTTGAACTTGAACTTGAACTTGAACCTGAACATTCATTTACGGGCAACTTCAGGTATAAGTTCACGTTTAAGTTCACGTTCACGTTCACGGGGATCTTCTAAATCCGTTATAATCAGGAAAATCCTTTTCTTATGTGAAATCCTTGTAGTTTTTGTTCTTCATAGCAGATCTTCACGTATCTGTCGTATTACCGTTTCCCGTTGTCTCTTCGCTTCTGCATGAAAAAAGAACCATTTGAGGTCTCCGGTTGCTTCGTATTCCAGAACGCCGAAGTCTTCCGCTGTCATGAAATGCTCCCAGTCATATCGTTCTCCGGTCAGAGCATCGGTTCGCCATTCTTCAGGATTGTATGAAAAATTGACTTCCGGGAAATGTCTCTTCCATCCGTCAAACTTCTTTTTCAATGAATCGGTAGGCAATTCAAAGCATTCTCTGACCGACTGCATAAGCGATTTCCAATCGGGACGTAAGCCGTTAATGCTGCACAGCAGATTGTAAATCGTCTCGGCCGCATGAAGGCTCTCTTCTGTGTTATGCCGATATATCACTCTTCCGCTCCGGTCGTGCTCATACTGCCAGGTGAGGTGCGTCTGGTCCGGCAGTTCCAGGGCCTCGGCGTGTCCGATGTCTGGGAGAATATTGTAACAGGTGACCGGTTCCCACTTGTCGCCGTTCCACACCCGGATGCGCTCAATATCGTTATCCCCCGCATTCCATCGGCCGGAAAAGTGTCTATGACTCCATGAGTCGCCGTAGGCGTGCAATGAAATGCCGAGTTTGATCAGTCCCCTGAGTTTCTGCTCATCGTTCCGGGCCTCTCTGTAGAATTCGGCCGCACTGTTCACAAGGGACCTGGGAAACGGTGCGTTCGGGCGGACGCGATAATCGTATGACTTTTCTCCGCCATAAGGTTCAGCCGGTACAAAATGGAACGGAATATAAACCTTCCTCTGAACATCTTTGCTCAATCCGCTCAGGTATTGGATGCCTCTGTGCGCCGTACAGATCGGCTCAAACTTCCCCTCTGTGACCATATCTCGGGCTACGTCGGGCAGATTCCTGATCCTGATGCCCTTATTCTCTGTGGCGTCATCCACATATTGACAGGCGTATGCAATCACCTGAGCATCTTCTTCCTCAAACCCGGCGGCTGAGGATAAAAACCTAATGCAACAGTAATGAAAGTCTTTCTGCATAGAGAACCTCATCGGAAAATACGTTCCCAAACCGGGGTTTGGGAACGAAACGGTTATGACCTAAATTTTGCCCGTATCGAATGCCTGTCCCCAGGCTTCAATCAGGTTTTTTGTCCGGTCTTGGAGACGTTGGGAGATAATCTCGCTCAGTCTTCCCATGATAAGATAACCGAGTGAGGGATCCTGATCCATCATGCTTTTAAAATCGGCAGCCGGAAGGGAAAAGGCCCGGACAGGCTCTGAGCATCGGGCTGTCGCGGTCCAGCGTCCCGGATTCACAAGGGAAGACCATCCGAAAATTTCGCCGGGTCCGACCATGCCGATGACGATGGGCTTTTCCATAGTTTCAAACCAAGCCCGGATAGATTCCTCGTATTCAATATCCGTCCTCAGCACCTTGTCCTTAAACACAAGGGCTAGTTCCACTTCTCCGTCCAGGATCCCGTAAACATTCGCAGCCGTCTCATCGGACTTAAAGACGACGTCGTCTGCCTTGAACTCCAGAAGATCACATTTTTCGGCAATTGCCGAGAGTTTATTCTGGGGCACATCTGAAAAAAAGCTGAATTTTGAAAGCATATCCTTATCCGCCATAGCTAACCTCCTTTTGGTGTTATGAAATTAGAGACTTAAAGTGTCGGCCAATCCGACTTGAACAGTAACGGCGCGATATGTTCCGGTTCCAATATGTATCTTGTCAGATCATATTTGAATACCGCTTTGCTGTCTGTTCTTCCCTGTATCTTAAAATGTCTGAATCCCATGTCATAAACCTTCTTCAGTTCTGATACAGTCAGATTACAATTTCGCCGCCTCGGTTCGGAACAATTAACCTGTTTATACATCGGGACAGATTTGCAGACATTATCTTCAAAGTCACGCAACTCTTCCGAAGTAATTTTCAAGCGTTTGCTGAATTCCGAATAGAGCGTATAATGCTGTTTTCTTGTGGGACAATTTATCAGACAGGACTCGTTGACGAGGATTTCCGCCTTCTGAGTATCTAACCGGCTCAGTAATTCCGGGTTGAAATTATCATCAGGATGTATGACAACCCTGTCATATTTTCCCTCAAGCTGTTTGTAATATTCCGGTTTCCCCTTTCCATCCTCCATAGTTGTTTTGACGATTGAGGATATCTGTTTTAACTGAGGATATTTGTTTCGTATATATTCGGAGAGTATTTCACTCGAAAGGATCACGCCGCCTTTCTCGCCGTGAATTTCTGCCAGCCTCTCCAACATAAAATTGCAGCTCGGATCGTTCAGCGTCTCTTTTTCTATCAGGCTGTTGGAGAAGGTATAAAAGACGCTGATCCCCAGTTGTTTGTATTGCTGTAGCGTATTAACAAAAGCGGTGGAGAGATTCTCAGGGTCCAAAGTTGTTTTCTGTATCCTCCCGCTGTTCCATTTAACCAGGGGGGCGCCATGCACAGATTCGATTAACTGGCAGTCAAACTGAGACAGAGCATTTGATGAAAGCGTACATATCAGATCATCGTGGATAAACAGGCCGGATACATTCCATGTGGCATCAGGCCAGTTCGGATTTAGAATCTCTCTTCCTGCTTTAAGATATTCTTCCATTTTCTTCCTCCCGATTCCTATTTCCCAATTTTCCCCCATTTCTCAAGCCACTTCTCCTGCACATCGGGGTTAACCGCATAGATGGGCCATTCACCCCTGAGGGCCAGCACCACCTGTGTCATGGCTCTGTGCCAGAACTTCGAGTCCGAGGTGGCGGAATACCATCCGCTGTGCCCGGTAAGAATGACGTTCGGCATACTGAGGAGCGGGTTGTCTCCGGACATGGGGTCGTCTGTGGTGACATCCAGCCCCGCACCGGCGAGGAGGCCCTCCTGCAATGCTTTGACAAGGGCAGGCTGATTCACAATTTCTCCGCGAGCGGTATTGATCAGGTAGCATGTGGGCTTCATCCTCCTGAATTCGTCATGGCCGAACATGTTTCTTGTCTCTTCATTCAGGGATGCGTTGATGCTGATGAAATCCGACGTTTTGATGAGGGTGTCAAAGTCTGCCGGCTCCACCCCGAGACTCCTCATAACTGCTTTGAAAATGTATGGGTCATAAGCGATCACCCGCATTCCCAATCCTCTGGCTTTGAGGGCAACGGCGGTCCCTATTCTTCCCAGGCCCACAATGCCCAGGGTTTGCTCGGAGATTCGGAAGAGAGGATAAACAATATCCGTCAGATTCTTCCGATTCGGCGGTACAAAGTTTATCTGTCTTTCCCTTACGGCCTTGTCTGCCTGGAAAATCTTGCGCCCCAGGGCGAGCATGAGCGTGATGGCCTGACCTGAGACCTCATCAATACAGTAATCAGGGGTGTTGGCAACAACGATACCCTTATTCGTGGCGGTCTCCAGATCAATCCGGTCATAGCCCACACCCAGGCTGGCAATGATGCGGCACTTGGAGAGCGACTGAATGACCCGGGCAGTCCAGGGCTGAACCGGACCGGAACAGATCACGGCATCCGCATCCGCTGCGTTGCTTATAATCTCTTCCTCAGTCCGGCTCAGGGCATTCACCAGCTCGGCATCCATGGATTCCAGCAGTTTTTTTCCAAAATCCAGGCCGGGGATGTGGATTGTGTTAACGATTTTAAAAGACATTGTTTGCTCCTTTATTTCTGCTCTTTCTCTTGCTCTTGCTCTTTCTCTTGCTCTTTCTCTTGCTCTTTCTCTTTCTCTTGCTCTTTCTCTTGCTCTTGCTCTTGCTCCTGATCGGGAGCAAGAGCAAGAGAAAGAGAAAGAGGAGGATTATTTCTTCTCCCGTATCACATCCTGAAGCCTCCGAAACTCCGAATCAAAAGAGACATATCCTGATCGCCGGTCGATCTCTTTCCCTTTTCTCTGCAAGTATTCGATCCGTTCCCGGGTGGTCGGATGTGTGCTGAGAAAATTCAGGGTGTCTCCAACAGTTGCAACGCTTTTATGCGACATCTTTTCCTCTTCTTCCAATAACCTGCTGAAAAAAACAATCATGCCCCGGGGATTGATCTCGGCGTTCACAAGATAAGACCATCCCTTATCATCTGCTTCCCGTTCGTAATCCCGGGAATATTTCTGAGTGAGCAGGAAGGCCCCGTTATCCGCAATAATCGCCAGCAGTCCCTCGGCATCTCCGAGAAAAGCCTGTATCAGAATATAAATACCGGCTGAACTGAGCAGTTGCTTCAGGCCATGCTGCAAAGTCACATGGGCTGCTTCATGTGCAAGTACCCCCAGCGCCTCTTCGGCCGACTCCGCAGAGAGAAGCAATCCCGTATTCAGCACAATGTGCCCGCCGGGCAGCGCAAACGCGTTAACCGCTTCATCTTTTGCAATATGTACGGTAAAGGCATGGCGTTTTTCAGGAATCCGGCTGAAAAGCGGGGCGCTGATCTGTTTCAGCAGCTCGGTCGCCTCCTTATCCTCAACAAAGTCTTTCCCTGCTTTTAATTGATAAAAAGCGGCATCCCCGAGTTTCTGCTCCCACTTTGCAGGCATGCGCTTCGCAGCGGCTGTCACCAACGGCTCTTTTAAACTCAGAAGTCCGTAAATACCTGCCATACACAGGACCACAAAGGCAATGAGGACCATCTTGGACCGTTTTTTCGCGCCTTGAATCCGGGCAATCTGTCCGGCCATATCGGAATAAGACGTCAGGTTCATATTATTCAGGATGGAATGATCTGTTGTGTGAAGCGTCCACCCCGGAACCGAATTATGAGTGAAAAAGAGCATCCGGTCCCCGGCACCGCCGGCTTTTATGACAAGCCCCTGTAAAGGAAGCTCTGCCGCGGAGCCTTCTGTTTCAAAATGCAGGGAATCACTCGTAACGGTAATCTTTCCGAATGCTCTTCCGTCGCTGAGTCCGTTGTGAAACGCTCCGCCCTGATACAGGATATTCTGACTCATAAATGCTTTTCCTTTATTTAACCGGCATGAATTGTCTGATCCAGGCACCGAATCCCGTGGGGTTTCGTGTCTGGATCAGAACTCGGCCCGGGCCTCGGAAGCGGCACACAAGGCCCTCACCCGATGTAAGGGATGAAACCCATCCGGAAGAAGCCTTTTCAATGGTGTAGTTCATTGTTTCGGGCCATGCCACCAGATGATAGTTGTCAATGACGATCTCTTCCCCCACTGAAAGATCAAAGGGATGAATCGCTCCGTAAGAACTGACGAACAGAGTTCCCCTGCCGCTGACTCTGATCACAAAGAAGCCTTCGCCTGAGAAAAGGCCCTTGGCAAGATTCTGCATTTTGGTCGTTATTTCCAAGCCCTCGGACCCGGCAAAAAAGCCGTCTTTCTGGAGCGTGTATGAAGTTGTTCCGTCCAGTTCGATATCCATCACATCTCCGGGAATGGCCGGGGAGAAGTAAACTTCGCCAGGCCCGTTCTGAGCCGTGAGCGTCTGGAAAAATATCTTCTCACCTGAAAGCATTCGCCCCAATCCTCCGAGTACGCCCCCTTCGAGCTTGCCTTCAACGCTGACATTTGCGCTCATGGCCACCATCGCATCCGATTCGGCCTTGAATTTCTCGCCTGCCTTGAGATTCACTTTAAGCATTGTGAAAGCGCCCCGGTGCAGGTACTCAAAGTTGCGGCCGGCCGTGGCCGTAGCCGTGGCCGCGGGTGTGTCCGTGGCCGCGGGTGTGCCCGCGGCCGCGGGTGTGCCCGCGGCCGCGGGTGTGTCCGCGGCCGCGGGTGTCGGCGTCGGCTGGGATGGTTGACTGCTTTTCGTCTCATTTTCTTTCGCTTGTTGCTGCTTGTAGTCTGCAAACATATCCGCCATTATGCTACCTCCTTTCTTTACGTTCAGGTCCGATTTACAGCAAATTTTTTTTAAATAATTCAAAAGCCTTTCTTATAATTTGCCACTGTTTTGTTTCCAAAGGCTTTTTGAAGAATAGCTCAAACTTCTTAAACATAAACCAGTGGATTCGGGAATAGGGCTTTTCAGGAGATTGTGTTTTGAGTAAGTCAAGATAACTCATCCGGAAAATCTGCATCACTCTCCTCAAATGCCCTCAGTCTCGATCTGATATCATCATTCATCGCCATTTCATCATAAGCATCCTCTGTTCTCACATCTGATAAATCTTTGTTATTCAGATGGGTAATTTTATCCATGTCAAAGAGCGGAGAGGTCAGCAGCGTGTTGGGCAGCAGATTTTTAATATCCATATCCACTCTTTTTATTTGAATCCCCTCTTCCTGGTTTCGTGTTACCTTTAGAAAAACGGAATTTTCAGGCGCGCCCATAAACGGAATGATGCTATGGGTGGAAGCGACAAACTGTACTTTCGGAAAGACACCGGAAAGCAGCCCGGGTAATCTCCGTTGCCATTTGGGATGCAGATGCGAGTCCAGTTCATCTATGAGTACAATGTCACAGAAATCCTCGATTTTCCGAACATGGGGCTGCTGCTTGCAGAATCGGATCAGCATATCGCCGACCATCGCGATGATATTTCTATATCCGGACGCGAGCTTTCCGAACGGCATCGGGTCATAAGTTCTTTCACTCTCCTCGTTTTCTTTTTCAACATAAATCACTTCGTCATCAACAATCTTTATCTCCTTAATATGAGGCAGCAGTTTAAGTAAAGCCTGTTTAACGCTTTCATACATCGGATCTTTTTTCAGATACCATATCATAAGATTGTATTCAATATTCAGCAGAATGCCGTCAGTATTAAACAGGCTGTAAGTAACAGCACTTTTCCTTGAAAATTCGTTCTTACTCTCCTGACTCTGGAGCGTAAGCCTTGAAGGCCCGTAAGCGGCAAAATGTTCAAATTTCAGACTTCCCGAATGACTGATTCGATCTGCGCCTCCGGCTTTCAATTCAATGCTGACCCTGCAATCGTCATCGGTCAGAATTTCCCTGGTGTCTCTGTTTCCGAAAAGCCCGATGATAATCGCCTGTAGAACACAGGTTTTTCCGAAGCTGTTTTCACCGGTAAGGAATATCCATTGCGTATCCAAAGGTATGCCTTTTATACCTGTTTTAATAATACCCTGATAGTTTTCTATCTGAATCTGTTTAATCGAATAAGGCAAAGCTTCTCTTTTTTCTTCGTTGAAAAATACATCTTCCGAATATTCTTTTATCAGAAATTCCTCTGTCATAAGCTCTTATCAACCCCTCGTAAATTCGGCTCGGATTGCCAAATCCAAGCTGGCTGGATTCAATGATCCGGCGTGAGCGGAAATCCTCTCTTGCTCGGCTTGGATTGCCAAATCCGAGCCGCCGGATTTGGCAATTCCCCCCTTGCTCGGCTCGGGTTGCCAAATCCGAGCCGTCGGATTTGGCAATCCGACGGGAGCGGAAATCCCACCCCTTGCTCGGCTCGGATTGCCAAATCCGAGCCGTCGGATGACAATCCGACGGGAGCGGAAATCCCACCCCTTGCTCGGCTCGGATTGCCAAATCCGAGCCGTCGGATTTGGCAATCCGACGGGAGCGGGAATCCCCCCTGCTCGGCTTGGATTGCCAAATCCGAGCCGCCGGATTTGGCAATTCCCCCCTTGCTCGGCTCGGGTTGCCAAATCCGAGCCGCCGGATTTGGCAATCCGACGGGAGCGGAAATTCCCCCTGCTCGGCTCGGATTGCCAAATCCGAGCTGTCGGAATTTGGCAATTCCCCATTTGCTCGGCTCGGATTGCCAAATCCGATCCGCCGGGATTTGGCAATCCCCCCTTGCTCGGCTCGGATTGCCAAATCCGATCCGCCGGATTTGGCAATCCGACGGGAGCGGAAGGGGGTATGAGCCTCCGGATTTGGCAATCCGACGGGAGCGGAAGAGGTATGAATCTTTCTACTATGCCGATAAAGGTTCAAGCCAGTTACAGAATATGTTTTCTCCGGCCGGCCGAAGCCCCCATTCCACTCCCGAGTCAAGAATCGCCTCCGTCATGGACTGCGCGTATCCTCTGACGCATGCAATGAGAAGCCCAAAATATCCCTCATTCTCGCCCAGCACCACTATCTGACACGGGACTTGCGAAACTGGCCCCTGAATCAGAAACGGCGGCTTCTTTGTCGGGGATGACAGATCCGATGCTGAAATCTTCTCCATGATGAAAAACATCTCTTTTCCGATGACAGATAGAAGCGCATAACCATCTGTAACATCGGTATAAAGAAACTCACGAGGCATCTTAGGACTCTCCCCTGAAAGATGCCACAAAGCCGCCTGGGTCTGATTCATGCGATTCAGTAGAAATCCGTTCTGGAATATGCACTCCCCCGGAACTTCAGACACCGGAATTCCCATGGGTCGAATTCCCGAAAGATCGGCATCCTGTATATCCCATTTGGGCCGGTGGCTCAAATCAATCAGAAAAGGCCCCTTCCCCTCATCATGATAGCGAAGCGCCACTTCCCATCCGTCACGCCGCACACTCTCGGCCATCCGGCTCGTAAAAGATACCGGAGAACGTCGCTGATAACTCTCCATCATTTTCCTCTCTTTTGGTTCGGTTTACGGTTGACAGTTTACGGTTTACGGTTTACGGTTTACGGTTTACGGTTGACAGTTTACGGTTTACGGTTGACAGTTTACGGTTTACGGTTTACGGTTTACGGTTGACAGTTTACGGTTGACAGTTGACGGTTGACGGTTTACGGTTGTTCGTTGGAAGCGGCCTGCAATTGACAACGGACAACGAACAACCGTCAACCGTCAACCGTCAACCGTCAACCGTCAACCGATCGTAAAAAAGGGGTGGATACGACTGTCGCGTATAACCGCTCATCCTTTTTCATGCCGTCTTCAAATATCTGAAGGCGGGTTCCTTTTTTGGCGAGGCGGGATTCGACCAGCGCCAGTCCGATGGCTTCTTTGAGCGTGAAGCTGTATCTCGCGGTACAGACATATCCCCGAATCGTCTTCTCCACGATAATCGAGCCATCTCTGGGTGCCCGGGAAGGGTCCTCTGTTTTAAATCCCACGAGCCTCAGACGTCCTGTCTGATATCTTGTGAATTTCAGAGGCGGGACGCCGACGGTGCTTATTCCCGCATGTTCCTCATCCCACAAAAAGCCTAATCCGAGATCATGCAGCGTCGTCCGTGTTTCCGATTCCCGGCCGATGATGACATGGCCTTTTTCCAAGCGAAGCGCGTCCAGGGCCTCCGATCCGAATGGACGGATCCCGAAATCCCTGCCGGCTTCCATCAGCAAATCCCAGAGGCTTTCCGCGAGAGAAGCAGGAGCATGGATTTCATAAGAAAGCTCTCCCACAAAGCCCAGTCGCATGACGCGGACCGGAATTGCCGAGATATCTGAGACATTTGAAGTCTCCGAATCTCGGGATGTTTCGCGTCTCAAAGCAAACGTCCGGCAGGCCATAAAGGGAAACGCGTCACCGGAGATATCCGCGTCCGTAATCTTTCTGAGAAGTTCCCGTGAATTCGGCCCCGCCAAATTGATCGCGGCGAACGCGTCCGTGAGATTCACGATATGAAAATTCCATTGGTCATAACGGGTGTGATAGCGGATCCATTCCATTGCGGAATCGGCGCGGTCCGCGGTTGTCGTAAAATAATAATCCTCTTCTCCTCTCTTTGTGACAACCCCGAGATCAATGAGGCGTCCGTCCTCGTTACACATCGCCGAATATCTGACTTTTCCGACGGGAATGTCTGACATGTTCCCGACATATACGCGTTGCAGGGCGTTCACCGCGTCCGGCCCGAAAATCCGGAATTTGCCCAGCGCGGAGACGTCCGTTACGCCCACATTACCGCGCACATTTTCGATCTCCTCACGACATGTGAAATCATCGGAGAAATATCGGGCGTGTTTCCAGACCCTCTCCCGCTGAAAAAGAGCGCCGGCTGCTTTCCCGGATTCATGCAGAGGCGTCCGCTTCACCATATCCCGACTACGTCCCGAATACGTCGCTAAAAAGCTGGGAACCAGAGGCGGACGGACCGTGCCGGGAAGCGTCGGCATTACTGAATCGGAATGGTATCTCGAAATCACCAGGGGCAGGTTGTGACCGGAAATTCCGCCCTGACCCGGGCCTGTTCCCGCGCCTGTAAAGCGCTTCATCAGTTCCACCGTGTCAAAGCCCATGTTATAAGCTTGGTCAATATGTTTAACTGTGGTATCCTCATCAAGACAGATAAAAATCTTTTCAACGATGTCCCGGTTCAGAGAGACTGAGGGCGGCAGCATCCATTTGGAACCTCTGGCCGGTCCGGGGAGTCTTCCGATCTCTTTCTGAGCTGTTTTCAGCAACGCATCAACAGACGCGCCACAATCTTTTGCCGCATTCAGTCCGGCCAGATGCCCCGAAGCCTCTATGGAAAACGGATCATAAAGGCCGATCAGACGTCCTGCCGCGTGGACTTTCGGGGGGAGTTGTCCGGGCAGGAAGAAACCGGTATGGAAATCGTATTCCATTTTGGCACCTGACATAAACAAAGGTCCTGCGGCCGGCGTCAGATCCGCTGATGCCACCAGCGTATCGCATTCGACCGCATGATGCCGGATCCCTTCGATGGTCGTCAGCGTCACTTTTTCCAATGACTTGCCGCCTTCAGCTTTGGAAACCACCCATCCCGGCATGAAAGGGATGCCTCTTTCAGTCAGTTCCTTTATTAATCGGGGATCCTGGACATCGGGCCGGCAATCGGCGACGCAGAGAATCGGAAGCCCCAGGTCAGACAGATCAATCGCCGCCTCAATTCCCAAGTCATGCCCGACGCTGAAGATCGCCCGCTCTCCGGGAAGCAGTCCGTAGGTCCGGGCCAGTCTGTGCGCGCATGACGCCTGCATGATCCCCGGAAGATCATTGTTCTCAAAAAGAAGGGGCCGCTCAATACAGCCTGTGGCCGCGATCACGCTTTCCGCACGGATTTCCATATAGCGTTCGTTAAAATGATCTCCTTGCGCGCCTATCTGAAAAGCGGTGACATGATTGTCGGCATATAATCCGGTCATAAAGGTGTGGGAAAAGACCCGCACATTGGGCGTATCCTCAACTGCCTTTGCAAGCTCTCTCGCTCTTGAGTAAAGCGCCACTCCGGGGGTGTATTCCGCGGAACGGTAATCAGAACACCCTCCGAGCCACGGGCGGGCTTCCAGGAGAATCACGCGAAGCCCCTGCTCTGCCGCGGCCAATGCCGCCAGGATGCCGGCAGGGCCGCCCCCGATGACGCACACTTCCGCGTTGAGATACTGCTCATCAAAGAGTCCCTTCATGCGAAAAGAGGGGCTGACAACTCCGAGTCCCGCGGCGTTTCGGATCCGTTTCAGGAAATACGGCCACATTTTATATGGCTTGTGGAATTTCTGGTAATCAAAGCCTGCGGGATCCACCTTATCCGGACCGCTATCCTTTTCAAAGGATTTGATATTCTGCGGATTTATCGTCATGCCGCCGCGGAGAAGCGAAGTCTCCGCCTGGATATTCGGCAGGCCGTCAACTTCCATGAGACAATTACCGCATTCGCCATCCAAACTGTAAAGCCCCCGAGGACGGTGATATCGGGTGCTTTTGGAAAATATCCGGACGCCATTGGAATAGAGGGCAACTGCAACAGTGTCACCGCTCATGCCCTGATATTTTTTCTCTCTGTATGTGAACGGAAGAGTTTTCGCCGGATTAATTCGCAACGTCGGCAACTGGGTCAGTCTGTTCATTATCTTGCCTCCGGTTATTGAAAAATTGTCAATTTTCAATTTCAAGGTTTGTTACTGTGTCTCGGCGGATGGTGAACCATGAGCCGCATCCGTCCCGGTGACACCACCATTCTTTCTGAACGCCGGCGATGTTGGCCCGGTTGTGGACATAGTCGCACCATTCCTGGGGGGACATCCCTTTTTCATCAGGTCTGGGACCGCGATCTTCTCCGCCGAAGCGGAATTCGTATCCGTTTCGTTTGCCGCAGATGGGGCAGGTTATGGTTAGGGACATTGGTTATCTCCTTTTCGGTATTTAATTATGAGTGACTAAAATAATATCTGACGTCACCGAACAAACTTGGCCTTCCATTCAAAATCAAGGTTAAAACCGGGTTTCTTTTTCTTTATGTTATCAAGATGCTTGTTTATTTATTGCTGATTATAACGCCTTTTGGGGAGCAGGGTGGATTCCGGGTCGGAAATGATAAGAATCCTTATCATTTTTGCCTGGAATGACAGGCCGGGGATATCTGAAAACAAAGTTCCCCAAAAGGCGTTATAATCCGTTTATTGCAAAGAAGAGCCATCTTTCCAGTTGGGTAGCGAAGAAAACTTTCTCCTTATTTCGCTTATTTTTTTTTCGCTGTCTGTCTTACAAAACAAAAGAATGTAATCCTGTTTCAGCCCGCCCTTCCGGTTATCCTGAACAACAGAACCGGCGGAATAATTCATCGGGAAACAGCCGGCATACCTAAGCCCCGGCGTAATTTTTTCGATTGATTCAAGGCTGTTCCAGTGGTCTTTTTTCTTAGCGTTGAATATGATGGCAAGGCATCCGTCATTTGTCATCACCCGTCCGCATTCAACAAGAAATTCGGAGATGCTTTCGTTATAATTTTCTGTGGTCTTACCTCTCTCTTTCGCGTTTGAAATGACAATCTCCTGCTCAAAATCAACCGGCTTTCCCAAAACGGAATTCCACATTTCACTCAGTTCAAGATACGGGATTCTGTCGCCATGGGGCGGGTCTGTAAGAATCAGCCGGGCACAGGAATCAGGCAGTTGTGCAAAGACTGATTTGGCGTCCCCCTCTGACAGCGCGATTTTCACATCCGTATTGAATACGTCAGAAACATTTTCGGAATATCTGACAGATGTGCTGCCATTTAATTCGGATATGGCCTTTATCAGTTTTTTTGCTTTGTTCTCAAAACAATTCCAAACATTTATTTCAAAATGCAGTTTGGGCCTCCAGTAGCCGATGACCCAGCTCCCCACTTCTGTTTTGCCGGAATTCCGGCCGGATGTCTTGCCCCGATGCGTCACTGCAAAGACCATGTTCGACATCTGGCCGAGAGACGCGGTGAGTGTGAGTGACAGCGCCCGGCGGAGCAGGATGTCAGAATGCTTTTTAACGGAATATAAAATGCTGTCAATATTTCTCAGCGCTCTTCCTGTAAACAAATCGTTTATCGTCAGATTTTTGGAAGTATTGATTCTGGAGTTGTCAAAAAAACTGAGAGCGCGCATATTTTCAGGCTGATAGCGACTATGTTTCTGAAAAAGTTCCACATCGAATTCTGAAGGCGGTAATTCCTCTTTTTTCCTTCCGTTGCATGGCTTGCACCAGATCAGTTTTAACGAGTCTCCCTCCCATAAATAATGTGAGGCGATTCTGCCGTCGGAAAGCATGTAGCACGCGTCAATCTCATGCTTCACTTCATCCCTGAGAGCAGCTAACGCCTTTTTGTATTCATTCGCCTGGGGCAGTTCCATGAAAAGCTTTGTCAGTTCAACAGAAAACGGATTGATGTCTATGCCGATAAATCTCCTTTTCAAATCAGCGGCTTCCCTTGTAATCAGCCCGGAACCTAAAAACGGGTCGATAACAAGTTCATTCTCCCGGGTCAGTTGCGTAATCAGGAAATTCCAGCACTCTGTCGGCTTTTTTCCCCAGTATTTGTGAAAGCCGGCCAATCCTTTATAAGCATTCGGTTTAAGCACAGAATGAATCGGGACCTCGCTGAATCGGGGATCAAAGTCGAATTTTAATTGTTCGTTTTTCATTGTTGCCACAATTGTTCACAATCAGCCTTTAACCGAATGACATTCGCTTCAGGTACGAATTGCTCCATATTGTCAGAATGGGTTAACAAGTATTTTTCTGTGCTCACCTTTATGCCTTTTCCTTGCGGCGTTTGCGTGAGTTCTGAAATCTCGGAAGACTTATGGCCACCTGCTTAATAAACTGGTTGTTTTTACCTAACTTTGGCAAAGCTCTGAGCAAAGCTCTGCCACATCGGTGAATCCCAGCGGTTCACAATTTGCTCGGATTGCCAAATCCGAACTGTCCCCTTCCGATTTGGCAATCCTGCCAGCAGGTAAATTGAAATTGTGAACTACCGAATCCCGTTAATTACATGGTCCGTAATAAACCGGATCCGCAGTCTCCCCCATCATGCAGTAATTTTCATATCGCCGCAATGTGAACGGTTTGAGGACGTCGGGGTAATTTTCGGTTGCAATGAATTCGGCCATGTATTTTCCGGCAACAGGCCCGGCTCTGAAGCCGAAATCTCCCCACCCGCAGCTCATGTAATAGCCCCGAACATGATCATTCCCGTCAATAAGGGGGGCCATGTCCGGTGTCATATCTGCCGGACCGCCCCAGGCCCGCATGAATTTGACGCCCTTCAGACACGGAAGAATTTCTGTGAGCGCTTCTGCCTCATGTTTGATATGGCGGGCTGTTGTCTGAGTGGTGTAGTTGGGCCATGGATCCGAGTGCGCGCCGGCCGCGATCTCCCCTTTGAGAGTCTGGCTCACATAGCAGGCATACATTTCAGACGAAACCACATGATCCAGTATCGGTTTCAAAGGATGGGTTACCATTGCCTGGGTGGTCAGAACATGGATCGGCAGCCGGATTCCCACCATGGCGGATATCAGTGGCGAGTGCGCGCCGGCTGTGTTCAGCACCCGAGGGGTTTCAATCGTTCCCTTATCCGTTTTAACGGAATCGATGCTCCCTTCTTTGAGACCGATTCCGAGGACTTCGGTCTCCTGATGGATATGAATCCCTTTTTGCGACGCCCCCTTTGCCAGTCCCCAGATCACCGCGTCATGGTGAAGGTTTCCGCCGGGAGGATGGTACATGCCGCCGAGAATCGGGTATCTGGGATGATCCGAAATATCAAGGGCCGGAATTAGCGTTTTACACCGTTTCGCGTTCACCATTTCGCTTTCGATGCCGAGAAACTGGGCAGACGCGACATTCATTCGCATGGCATTCATCTCGGCTTCGCTGTGTGCTAGGTTAAGGACGCCGCAATTGAAAAACATCAGATTAAAATCAAGTTCGGCGGTCAGCTTAGGCCAAAGTCTGAGACCTTCATCATAAAACGGAAGAGTCTCTTTCGTTCGCTGATCGGCCCGGACAATGCCCGTATTTCGGCCCGACCCGCCGAAACCGATGTGGTGTTTTTCAATCACCGCAATATTTTTCATGCCGTGATCCCTAGCCAGAAAATAGGCTGTAGCCAGTCCGTGAACACCGCCCCCTATGATTACAGCATCATAACTGGAATTCAGCGGGTCTTCTTGCCACATGCGTTTGTTTCTCCCGAGCAGAAAATTCCCCCAATTTCGATTTCCGGTTTACATGTGTCCCGTGCACATGAAGGTGCTAAAATTTCATTTCAGCACTCCCTACGCTCTGTCTGTTCATAAGAAAGTGAAAAATCCTTTTACCATGAAAATATATTTTCATCACCGGGGTGAAAAAAAATTTTCATGGAAGTTTCTTATGTGAAATCCTTAACTTTTATAGTGATCACGGGCATAGAAGGAACTGACACCTTATAATAATAAGGTGGAATTGGTTCCTTCTTTGCCCGTGATCACAGTAATTGAACAAAGGGACGCTAAAGTTTTTAAAACTTCAAAAGTTTTATTTTCTTTTATACAGGAGACCATAAATCCCAACCGAATCATAAGTGAATGGATTGATTATAAAAAAGGATTATCAGGCAGCCGGAAAAATCCGCTTTTTATAAAAAATCCGGCATCCCTCAAAAATACTTCACACTTTTTCTGAGGAACTCATCCGCGTTTGTCCGCGTCCCGCTGTCCTTTCAGAAGTGTCAACTGACAAATGAAGGATGCCAAAAATCCTTACGGTTTCTTTTTACAATACTCTCCGCATATCAGACTCCCTCCGAAATTTCAAATAATTTCTTTTATCAGATTTGGATAACAAGAAATATGATGTGTTATTTGATGCTTGATGCTTGATGTTTGATGTTTGATGTTTGATGTTTGATGCTTGATGCTTGATGCTGGATGCTTGATGTTTGATGCTTGATGCTTGATGCTTGATGCTTGATGCTTGATGCTTGATGCTTGATGCTTGATGCTTGATGTCTGATATCTGATGTCTGATGTCTGATGTCTGATGTTTGATGTCTGATGTTTGATGTTTGATGCGCCCGGTTCGGACTGACAAATTAGCTGTCAGCATAAAGCGGGACATTTTTGTAACGAAACACACGAAACACACGAAACAGGGTTGCGGCGTAAATTTTTCGGTTTAACAAGGCTGTCCGCCTTAAATTGATAGCCGACAAATCCGACCCCGATTTGTCCTGCCATAAACTTTCAGGATTGGATCATAACGGCCGGATACGCTCGGTTCAGACTGACATTTTTGTAACAATTCATACCACGAAACACACGAAATAAACGAAACACACGAAACAGGGATTCGGTCGCGGGCGTAAATTTTTCGTGTCTTTTCGTGTCTTTTGTGGTCTGACACAGGCTGTCCCACCTTAAATTGATAGCCGACAAATCCGAACCGGACCGGGTTTGCCGGTTCAAATCAAATCGACAGCCGATATTTCGTTTCGGTTGACAATTCTGAAAAAAAATTTATACACTTAACGGCATCTTTCATATTGCTTCAAAAACAGTTCACACTTTTTCTGAAGAACAAACTCATCCGCGTTTATCCGCGTTTGTCCGCGTTCCGCTGTTCTTTCAGAAGTGTCAGTTGACAAATGAAGGATGCCCACTTAACTGTTAAGTTTTTCTATTAACCGACAAGTAGGATTCAAACGAAAGGAAAATATGTGGCAATTCTCAAATCAGAATTATTAAGTTTGGAGATCAGTTTTACCCGTTTTGATGAAGCCGGCTGGGTTCATTATGAAATTTGTTTCAGGTGGAAGAATGAACTGATCATAAATGATAAGATATTAAAACGAGATGGTGAATATTGGGGTGCCCGGAAAACAGGCAGTTTTCTTGCTAATGAATATGAAAGAGACGGATTAACCCGTGTGATTTCACAGGTGCTGAACAGCAACGAACCGGAATACTGGGAGCCGATGGAACCGGATATGATTGTGGCAATTTATCCGGAGATGTATTTTCCTTTTATGAAGTCTCACCATAAATTAGTTTATGAAAGGGACGAACACAGAAAAGAAAGGGAAGAGCGGGAAAAACGAAAAAAAGAGTCAGGCAGGTTGCCTGACGATATTTTCACAATCATTGTATTCATTGACGCTTACAACTTTAAAGATAGCAATGCTTATTATGGTGAAGGCATATCCCTGCACCTGATTGCGGACAGGGAAACGCTGGAAAAATTTAATTCGGAGTTGTCAAAAGAATATGCTGAGTTTAAAGAAAAATATAAGCTTGATGAGTATCAGGTATTTTCCCAAGCCGGGCGGGATCTGCAATCGTGATGTTATTCCATCCGTGTTTTTTATAACCTTTCTGCCTGTATCTGATTTTTGCAATGCCGCGAGAAAGACTGAAAGTGAAAAAAATATTCCGGTTCGTTTGGGCGGTTTAAAAAGTCACGGACGGGATTGCAAATTCCGGCTTGTCGCGCTTGCTGGTTCGTTTGGGCGGTTAAAAAAGTCACGGACGGGATTGATTGCCAGTTCGTTTGGGCGGTTTAAAAACGTCACGGACGGGATTGCAAATCCCGTCCGGCTTGTCGCGCTTGCTGGTTCGTTTGGGCGGCTTAAAAATGTCACGGACGGATTGATTGCCAGTTCGTTTGGGCGGTTTAAAAAAGTCACGGACGGGATTGCAAATCCCGTCCGGCTTGTCATGAAAAAAATATTCCGGTTCGTTTGGGCGGTTTAAAAAAGTCACGGACGGGATTGCAAATCCCGTCCGGCTTGTCGCGCTTGGTTCGTTTGGGCGGTTTAAAAACGTCACGGACGGATTGCAATCCCGCCCGGCTTGTCGCGCTTGCTGGTTCGTTTGGGCGGTTTAAAAACGTCACGGACGGATTGCAATCCCGTCCGGCTTGTCGCTCTTGCTGGTTCGTTTGGGCGGTTTAAAAACGTCACTGAGTGGGTGCAACATCACGCTCTTCGCGATTCATGCTTCGGTGGGCGGG